>CALPNL020000006.1 GCA_943324925.2 Chitinophaga pinensis
ATACCAAAGAACTATTAAAAAAAGTACGAAAAATAGAAATTAAAACCCGAAGATTGAGCGATCACATCTTTTCGGGAGAATATCACACGTCTTTTAAAGGGCGAGGGATGACCTTTTCTGAAGTTCGTCAGTACCAATATGGAGACGATATTCGTGCTATAGATTGGAACGTAACCGCTAGATATAATGAAGCCCACGTTAAAGTTTTTGAAGAAGAACGTGAGTTAACCATGATGTTAATGGTTGATATTTCTGGATCGGAAAGTTTTGGTTCTAAAAACCAATTTAAAAAAGATATAGTTACAGAAATAGCCGCTACTATGGCATTTTCAGCAACTCAGAATAATGATAAAATAGGTTTGATTTTATTTTCAGATCAAATAGAATTGTATATCCCTCCAAAAAAAGGAAAATCACACGTACTGAGAATAATTCGTGAGTTGATAGAATTTCAGCCTAAAAGTAATAAAACTGATATTTCACAAGCGCTAAAATTTTTGTCGGGAACACAAAAAAAGAAGGCAATTGTTTTTTTAATTTCTGATTTTATGTCGGATGAATACGAAAACACCTTGAAAATTGCTTCTAAAAAACATGACATTACTGGTATTAGAGTGTTTGATATTCGCGAAGAAAAATTGCCAAATCTAGGTATGGTTCCAATGTTAGATGCAGAAACTGGCGAAACGCAATTGGTAAATACAGGCTCAAAAGCCATTCGTTTGGAGTACGAAAAAGAATACCAAAATAAAGTCGATTATTTTATTGAAACGTTTAGAAAATCTGGTTCTGGGGTTGTAAATACTAGGGTTGATGAGAGTTACGTAACCAAATTATTAAGTTATTTTAAGTCGCGATAAAAACAATGAAAGTTAAATATTACATCCTTTTCTTATTAATTTCTATGTCTCTATTTGCTCAAAAGCAAGTGGAAACTAAAATAGACGTTAAGAAAAATAAAATCGGGGCGCAATTCAATTTGACCTATAAAACAACGGTTGACACTGCATCAAAAGTAGTTTTTCCAACATTAAAGAACTTTGGAAGAATGGAAGTGATCCGCTCCTATGTGGTGGATACAATTAAAAATGGCGGTAGATATGAACTTATAAAAAAATATGGGGTAACCCAATTTGACTCTGGAAAATATGTAATTCCGAGTTTAAAAATTCTCATAAATAATAAAGCATTTGCTACAGATTCTATTTTAGTAGAAGTTTCTGATGTTAAAGTGGACACTCTGAAGCAAAAATTATTTGACATCAAACCAATTGCAGAATCGGAATTTCAATTGAGTAATTTTTGGAAATATTTTTTAATCTTTTTATTGATTTTAGGACTTGGCGCCTTGACCTATTGGTTGATTAAAAAATATAAAAATAAGCAAGTAGAAGAAATAGAAGAACTAAAAAGCCCTATAGAAAGAGCAACCATTTTGCTTAAAAACTTAGAAAAAAAGGAGCTTTGGCAAAAGGGTGCTGTTAAGGAATATTACAGTGAATTGACGGATATTGCAAGGAATTATATTGAAGAAGCAATTGAGATTCCAGCTATGGAAAGCACGACTTCAGAGCTTATTATTGCTCTAAGAGCCGCTTCAATAAAAAAGAAAATGACTGTTTCTGCAGAAACTCTAGAAAATCTTGAGCGCGTTTTAAAACAAGCCGATTTAGTAAAATTTGCCAAATCAAGACCTGTTGATTTTGAAATTGCCGAAGACCAAAACAAGATTGAAAAAGCAATTTTAACATTGGATAAATCCATACCTATCGAAATTGAACCGGAGGAAGATACAACGGAATGGGACGAAATGCGCCGTTTACAAAAACTGAAAAAAGAGAAAAAAACCAAAATTTTAACTGCGGTAGGAATTGGGATTGGGGCAACAGTAGCGCTATTTATATTCTTGATTGCAACCAAAGGATTCGATTTTGTAAAAGACAATATTATTGGAAGCCCAACCAAAGATTTAGTTGAAGGGCAATGGGTTTCTAGCGAATATGGTAATCCTAAAATGTATATTGAGACTCCTAAAGTCCTAACTAGAATTGATGCTTCTAAACAATTTCCATCAGAAATATCTAAAATGCTAAAAGAAGCAAGTGTGTTTACTTACGGAAGTTTGCAAAGTAATTTTTACATCGCATTAGCAACTGCAACTGCAAAACAAGAATTAGATTATGATCTACAAAAAGGTCTAGAAGCAACTGTAAATGGATTTGGAGGACAAAATGTGGTTTTAAAACAAGAGGAATTCCAAACTAAAATGGGAGTTTCTGGTTTAAAAGGATTTGGAACAATGGTAATGCTTGATCCAGTTCTTAAAAGCAGTGTGAAGTTGTATTTCGAAATTATCTTATTTAAAGAAAACGGCGGTTACCAACAGGTGATTTTATTCCATGAAGAGGGTGATAAATATGCGGAACAAATTTCGGAAAAAGTGATGAATTCAATTGAATTTAAAAAAGGCGAAAACAATGAATAAGATGACTTTTCTAAATCCCGAATTTTTCTGGCTTTTCCTTTTAATTCCTGTTGTTATAGCATGGCAAATATGGAAAAGGAAGGAACAAACGGCTACACTAAAAATAAGTTCATTAAAGGGTTTCAAGAATACAAAATCTGTTTTAACCAAATTAAAACCGATGCTATTTGTTTTTCGACTATTGGCGTTAAGCTCATTAATTATTGCCATGGCGCGTCCAAGAACGGTGGATGTGAGTAGCAAAACTAAAACCACAAAAGGAATTGATATTGTAATGTCAGTGGACGTTTCAGGAAGTATGTTGGCCAAAGATTTTAAGCCAAATCGAATGGAAGCTTTGAAAGTAGTAGCAGAGAATTTTGTAAAAGGAAGACCAAATGACCGAATAGGATTAGTGGTTTATGCGTCTGAAGCCTATACAAAATCGCCAGTTACAAGTGATAAAGCGGTGGTTATGGACGCCATTCGAAGTATAAAATACGATAATGTCCTTCAAGATGGAACCGGAATTGGAATGGGTTTAACCACGGCAATTAACCGATTAAAAGACAGCAAAGCTAAAAGTAAGATTGTCATATTAATGACTGATGGGGTGAATAATGCAGGTTTTATAGAGCCTCAAACGGCTTCTGACATTGCACAACAATACGGAATTAAAGTTTATACGATTGGGATTGGATCTAATGGAATGGCTGATTTTCCTTATGCAATTGCGCCAAACGGACAGTTTTTATTCAGAATGATGAAAGTTGAAATTGACGAGGCATTACTTCGTTCGATAGCAAAAAATACGGGTGGAAAATATTTCCGAGCCTACAGCAATCAGAAGTTAGAATCAATTTATAATGAGATTAACAAATTAGAAACAACAGAGATTCAGGAGTTAAAATTCTATGATTATGAGGAAAAATATAGGCCTTTTGCACTTTTTGCTGGTTTATTATTATTGTTAGAATTAGGATTACGAAACACCCTTTTTAGAAGTTTTATATAATTTGATATCATAAAGAAATTGGTATTTAAGAAAAATATATGTACGAATTAGACGAAAAAAAATATTTGCCTTTACTTTTTATCATTCCAATTTTGGTTGTGGTATTTCTATTCAATTTATATTGGAAAAGAAAAAAGCAACAAGAGTTTGGAGATTTAGAAATGGTGAAAAAACTAAGCCCTGAAAGTTCAGGATTTAAAACTGGTCTTAAATTTGTTGTTTTAACCCTTGCTTTTGCCTGTTTAGTTATCGGGTTGGTTAATCCAAAAATTGGAACAAAATCAGAAACTGTAAAAAGAGAAGGTATAGACATTGTATTTGCTGTTGACGTCTCTAAAAGTATGCTTTGCGAAGACGTAGCCCCAAGCAGATTAGAAAAAAGCAAACAAATTGTTTCGCAAATCATTAATCAATTAGTCGGTGATAGAATTGGAATAGTTGCTTATGCAGGTAGCGCATTCCCGGTTTTGCCAATTACTACTGATTATGGTGTGGCAAAAATGTTTTTACAAAGCATGAATCCTTCTATGGTGTCTTCGCAAGGCACATCATTGGATGAAGCTATAAAATTATCTTCAACTTATTTTGATGATGATAAGAAAACCAGCAAGTTATTAATTTTAATTTCTGATGGTGAAGACCACTCTGAAGGCGCCAGTGATGCAGCTGATGAAGCGAATAAATTGGGGTTAAAAATTATTACAATCGGTTTGGGAACTCCAAAAGGTGGACCAATTCCATTGAAAGAAAATGGCCGGGTTATCAGTTTTAAAAGAGATCAAAATAACGAAGTGGTCGTAACTAAATTGAATGCAGAGAGCTTAAAATTAATTTCGAAAAATACCAAAGGCGGTTATATCAATGGAAATAATACTAAGGAAGTTTTAGAATATGTGAAAAAAGCGTTGGACAACATTGAAAAAACGGAGTTTGAAGCACAGCAATTCACCGATTATAATTCGCAATTCCAATGGTTTTTAGGAATGGGATTTTTTCTATTATTTATAGATGTTTTCTTTTTAGAAAGAAAAACAGGATGGTTGAAAAAGTTGAATTTATTTAATGAAAAAGAATAATGAAGAATTTAATACTATATAGTTTTATCTTACTTTCTTTTGCGATTTTCGCCCAAGAAAAGGATTTTCATTTGCCTAAAGCAAATAGTGAATTCGCGGATAAAAAATATGCGAGTGCCGAAGCAGAATATCGAATTTCACTTTCAAATAATCCTAAGAAATCTATTTCAGCTTATAATTTAGGTAATGCTATTTACAAGCAAAATAATAATTCAGAGGCTTTATTTTCGTATGAAAATGCAATAAAAAATTCAACCGCAAGACCTGAAAAACACTCGGCTTTTCACAATTCAGGAAATATTTACATGAAAGAAAAGAACTATTCAGCTGCTGTTGAAGCCTATAAAAATGCCTTGCGAAACAATCCAGCTGATGAAGAAACCAGATATAATTTTGCTTTAGCAAAAAAAATGCTGAAGAATAATCCTCCAAAGAAAGACGATAAAAAAGACAAGAAGGATAAGAAAAAGGATAATAAGAAAGACGATAAAAAAGATAAAAAGGACGACAAGAAAGACGATAAGAAAAACGACGATAAGAAGGACGGAGATCAAAAAAATAAAAACGACCAGAAGAACAATCAGGATGGACAGCCAAAACCTAAACCTGGAGGGATACAAAAAGAACGCGTTCAAAATTTATTAGAAGCGGTAAACAATGAAGAAAAGAAAATTCAAGATAAAGTAAATGCCAAAAAAGTCAAGGGCAAACCTATTCAAACAGAGAAAGATTGGTAATTTATCTAAATAAAAAACGATTAAACAAGTAATGAAAAGATATTTAATTCTATTATTCTTAAGTTTTCAAGCGATTATAGCTCAAGTGCAATTTGAAGCTAAAGTGAGCAAACAAACTCTTGGATTGAACGAAAGACTTCGTATAGATTTCACAATGAATGATGACGGCGATAACTTTACCCCTCCCAATTTTGAAGGGTTTAAAATTGTTGCTGGACCTAGCCAACAGGTGAGCCAATCTTGGATAAATGGAAAGAGTTCATTTAATAAAACCTACTCTTATTTCTTATTGCCAATGCAAAAAGGAGTTTTAGTAATTCGTCAAGCATCCATTGATATTCGCGGGCAAATTTATAAAACATCGCCAATTAAAATTACGGTAACTGCTGCGGTGGAACAACCAAGAGATCCAAATGACACTCAAGTAACCGCGGATCAATCATTGCATTTAGTTGCCGAAATTTCTAAAACGAATCCGTATTTAAATGAGCCAATTACAGTTGTTTATAAGATCTATTTCAGTTACAATATTGGTATTACCAATTGGAGAGAATTAGACAAGCCAAAATACAATGATTTTTGGAGTCAGAATATTGACATCAAGCAATTAGTAGCGGAAGAAGGTCGATATAAAGGGGAAAAATACCGTTTTGTAACCTTAAGAAAAACAGTATTGTATCCTCAAAAATCAGGAAAATTGGTAATTGAGCCATTATCATTAGATGTTGATGTTCAATTGCCATCGAACCGCAGAAATATTTTTGGCCAAGTGCTTTTGGTTGAAGACCACAAAAGGGTTTCGGCAGGGGCTAAAACTATTACCGTAAAAGCACTCCCTGAAGCTGGAAAACCAGCGGATTTTTCTGGTGCCGTAGGTCGATTTGCGTTTAAAGTTGTTCCTTCAAAAACAAATATTAAATCGGGTGAAAGCCTAGATTTAGAAGTTAGTGTTTCAGGTACAGGTAACTTAAAATTATTTACTTTACCGAAACCAATTGTTCCAACAGCATTAGAAATGTATGATCCGGTTCATAACGAACAAGTTTCAACGCCACTTTCAGGAATGACAGGAAGAATTTCGGATAAATATGCCATTATCCCTCAATACAAAGGAAAATATCCAATAAAACCGATGACATTTACCTATTTTGATTTGGGTTCTCAAAGTTACAAAACGGTTACTTCACCTGAAATTATGATTAATGTTTTGGAAGGTCCTAACGCCTCTGATAATTCTGTGGCATCAACATCAGACATAAAAAAGTCGACAGTTTTAAGTTCAGCACAATTTAAGTTTATTAAATTAAAAACAGATTTGACCTCTATGAATCAAATTGATTTTTATGGCTCGAAATTGTTTTATTTATTGGCCTTTTTACCTTTACTATGTATTCCTATAATAGTTATGTTCAAGAAGAAAAAAGAAGCTATCGATGGTGATGTTGCGGGGAACAAAATAAAATTATCAAACAAACTTGCTAAAAAATACCTATCGGAAGCACAAAAAGAAATTGGAAATAAAGAACCGTTTTATATTGCTTTAGAGAAAGCAATGCATAATTTCTTGAAAGCCAAAATCAATATTGAAACTTCTGAAATGAGTAAAGAGAAAATCAGTGAAATTTTATTGGAAAGAAAAGCCAATCCGGAATCCATTTCAGCATTTATCAATCTGACAGAGAATTGTGAATTTGCAAGATATGCGCCTTCAACAAATACTGCAATTCAACAAGATTACGAAAAAGCGGTGGCGATTATTTCAGAATTAGAGAAACAAATTGTTTAGTAAATAAAATGAAAAAATTATTATATATCCTATTATTAACATCACACGTTTTCTTTGCTCAAAAGGGCTTTGAAAATGGAAATTCGTTGTACCAAAAAGGCAAATACCAAGAAGCAATTAACTCCTACGAAACTGAATTATCAGCTAAAAAACAATCGGCAGAATTGTATTTTAATCTAGGGAATTGCTATTATAAATTGAATAAAGTGGCGCCTACGATATACAATTACGAAAAAGCATTATTGCTAAATCCTGACGATACTGAAATTCAAAACAACCTAAAATTTGCTCAAAAACTTCAAATTGACGATATCAAAACAGTTGAAAAAGTTGGATTTAATAAGGTAATTCAAGATTTTACCAACACGTTTCACTACAATACTTGGGGCGGAATTACTGTTGGATTATCAATGGTGTTTTTATTATTTTTTGTAGGGTATTATTTCTCACAAATCACGGTTTCTAAAAGATTGTTTTTTGTGGGAATGTTTGTAGTACTATTGCTATTATTGGTGAGTGTTTCTTCTGCTATTTTTGAAAAAAATCAATTCAATAACGACCAGCCTGCTATTGTATTTTCAGAAGTGGTATCGGTGAAAAGCGAGCCTAAAGTTGGTGCTGCTGATGCTTTCCTATTACACGAAGGCACCAAAGTTTATATCATGGAAACACTTGATAATTGGAACAAAATCCAACTTAACGATGGTAACGAAGGTTGGATTGAAAACAGCGCGATAAAGAGATTGAAGTAGAAATTATTGAATAGCTTTTACCTTAATTCCCTTATACCACTCTTCAATTGAAGGATAAATTATTTCGGCCGTTTTCTGTATCGGATTGAAAAAATAGGAGTTATCAATCGTAGATTTATTAGCAAAAGTGTAATCAAAATTAATTTTTTGAAACAAGCTTAAAAGTACACTAAGCATTAAAATCATTTTTAATAGTCCAAAAACACTTCCCATTACTTTATTTACAATTCCCAAGCTTGCCTTATTTGCCATCTTAGTGAGGAATTTTGCCAAAAACGATATTCCGATTACCACCAAAACAAAGGTGAGGATAAATGCAACAATTTGGATCGTTTTAGGATTCCAAGAAACATAACTTGCTACAATTGATTTCGTTAAATATGAGAATTTTATAGCAACATAAATTCCTAATAAAAGAGAAACAAACGAAGCCAATTCTATAAAAAAACCATTCCAGAAACCCCGAACAAATCCGTATATCAATAATCCGCCTAGAAAAATGTCTAAATAACTCATGTAAAAAAATAAAGAGAATAGAATAAAGAACAAAGATAAAAGAATTATGTTGGTATATTTGTGAAGATTTTTTTGTTGAAGATAATTAGTTTTAGGTTGTAGGTTATAGTTAATGGTTTTATAACTTATAATTCATAACTTAAAACATACATCTTACAACTTACAACATGAAACTTCAATTTACAACATGCAACTTACAATTAATTAAAATGTCAAGAGATATACAACTCAAAGAGCGCTGGGAAAATTTGGTGTCCCTACTTTCAGATCAATTTTCACAAGGTGAAGATTTAGATTTGGATGCCATCATCTATTTAATCGGGGTTCAAGAGCTAGGTAAAATACATCAAACCTATAAAAAAGACGAGAAATTAAACCTGATGCACATCGCCATTTGCAGATTACTAGAGCCTTACGGTTATTATGAATTTGATTATGTAGATGCTGAAGGTTGGCCTCATTATATCGTAAAAGAAGAATTGCCTCCACTAAAAGCGGGCGAACAATCCGTTTTAATGAAGGAAGCGATTGTGAATTATTTTCTCGAAAAAGAATTTATTGATTAAAGTTTGTCGATTTACTTGAAAAACTTACCCTACGCAACCTACAACTTACAACTTTTTAATTAAATTTGCACTTCAACTATTGAACAGAAATGATAGATAAGATCAAAGAATATATTGCCGAAGCACAAGCTTTTCAAACTCAAGGCCCTGCTGAATTAGAAGCTTTTCGCATCAAATTCTTGGGTAAAAAAGGACTTTTAAACGACTTTTTTGCCGAATTTAAATTGGTGCCAAACGAACAGAAAAAAGAGTTTGGTCAAGTAATCAATTTACTTAAAACTACTGCCGAAGAAAAGATAAAATCAATACAAGAAGCGTTAGAAAGTAACGTTGAAATTAAAGGGGTTTATGGTGACTTAACTCGTCCTGCCGAACCTTTGATAATTGGCTCTCGTCACCCTATTTCAATAGTGAAAAATCAAATTATCGATATCTTTTCTACCATTGGATTTAACGTTTCCGAAGGGCCAGAAATTGAAGACGATTGGCATAATTTTACCGCATTAAACTTGCCAGAATACCATCCGGCTCGTGACATGCAAGACACCTTTTTTATTCAAACTAATCCTGATATTTTATTGCGAACCCACACCTCATCCGTGCAAGTTCGTTATATGGAAAATAATAAACCACCTATTCGAACTATTTCCCCAGGTAGAGTTTTTAGAAATGAAGCGGTTTCATCGCGTTCCCACTGTATTTTTCATCAAGTGGAAGGTCTTTATATTGACAAAGACGTTTCGTTTGCCGATTTAAAACAAACGCTATTGTATTTTACCAAAGAAATGTTCGGAAAATCAAAAATTCGTTTGCGCCCGTCCTATTTCCCGTTTACAGAACCAAGTGCCGAAATTGATATTTATTGGGGCTTGAAAACCGAAACCGATTACCGAATTACAAAGGGTACCGGTTGGTTAGAAATTGGGGGTTGCGGAATGGTTGATCCAAACGTATTGAAAAATTGCGGTATCGACACCAATGAATACAATGGTTTTGCTTTCGGAATGGGAGTGGAAAGAATCGCAATGTTACTTTACCAAATTGGCGATATCAGAATGTTCTATGAAAATGACGTTCGTTTCTTAGAGCAATTTAAGGCAAGTATTTAAAAAAAGAAAATAGATAATAGACGGATAGATGAAAGTTATTTTCCGTCCATCCTCTCACCTCTCCTAATGAAAAAAGACATTACAATTCCTGAAGTAGAAAATGTATTCGTTGCTGCCGTTCAAGAATGGAGTGACGATTTTATGGAAAAAGTCTGGTTTATCTATTTAGTAAACGACAGTGACTTTAACCTTGATGGAGTAATGGTAGTTTCAAAAGCCTTTGGAACTATTGATGGCGAAATGAAAAAAACCTCGTTATTGCGTCACGCATTTGTAGAAATTCCTGCTGTTTCGGTAGTTAAAGTCGAAATGCTAGAAAAAAGTGTAACCACTCTTAATAACGAATTTATGGTTACTTTTTTCATTGGAAACACCCTTTACGATAAAAAATTCACCTTCAACGCCAATTCTATTTCAGAAAATAATGTAGAAGAAGTGCCTATTTTATTTGTAGATGGCGTAATTGTAAGGTAAATGAATCCAAATCCAAAAAAAATACGTTGGGGAATAATCGGTTGTGGAAATGTAACCGAAGTGAAAAGTGGTCCGGCATTTCAAAAAACTGAAGGCTTTGATATCGTTGCGGTTATGCGCAGAGACAAAGAAAAAGCAGCAGATTATGCCAAACGACATGGAATAAAAAAATATTATTCCAACGCCGATGATCTAATAAATGATCCAGAAGTGGATGCTGTTTATATTGCAACTCCCCCCGATTCCCATAAATTTTACGGATTAAAAGTGGCTTTGGCTGGAAAACCATGTTGCATTGAAAAACCATTGGCTCCAAATTATGAAGACAGTTTGGCGATTCATGAAGCATTTTTATCTAAAAATATTCCCCTTTTTGTAGCTTATTATCGACGTGCACTTCCAAGATTTGAAAATATTAAAAGCTGGGTTGACAATAAAGAAATTGGTGAAATTCGCCATATAAATTGGAATTACTTCCGCCCTCCTTCCACGCAAGATTTTTCTAAAGAATACAATTGGAGAACCGATTCAGCAATTGCTCCCGGAGGCTATTTTGATGATTTAGCAAGTCATGGATTGGATTTTTTTGTGTTTTTATTCGACAAAGTAGCTGTCGCTTCAGGAATTAGTTTAAACCAACAAAAATTATATCCTGCAAAAGATGCTATAACTGCAAATTGGCTTCACGAATCTGGAATAACAGGCTCTGGAAGTTGGAATTTTGGATGTGAATTTCTAGAGGATACTGTAACCATTTATGGAAGTAAAGGTAAAATTACTTTTTCTATTTTTGAGGAAAATAATATTGTTTTAGAAACCCAAAAAGGGAAAAGAGAAGTGTTTATCGAACATCCTGAAAACGTACAATTGTATCACGTTCAAAAAATGAAGGAACATTTATTTGGAGAAAGTACACATCCATCACTTGGAGAATCGGCTGTTCATGCCAACTGGATTATGGATCAGATTCTACTTCGGTAAATTAATCTAATTTTTCTGTTAGCTTTTTGAATACTTTTTTTGCGTCTTTACCTTGGTATAAAATATCGTAAACGGCGTCGATAATAGGTGTTTTAGCACCATAAGATTGGTTCAACTGCCAGGCACTTTTGGAAGCATAATACCCTTCAGAAACCATACTCATTTCCATCATTGCTGATTTTACAGTGTAGCCTTTCCCGATCATGTTTCCAAACATTCTATTTCTAGAAAATACAGAATATCCCGTTACTAATAAATCACCTAAATAGGCAGAGTCATTAATATTACGTTTCATCTTGTGGACTTTACGAATGAATTTCTTCATTTCGCGAATTCCATTGCTCATTAAAACCGATTGGAAGTTATCGCCATAACCCAAACCATGAGCCATTCCAGCGGCAATAGCATAAATATTTTTTAGCATAGCTGCATATTCAGTACCTATAATATCATCACTGATTTTGGTTTTAATATAATCGCTGCTCAAATATTTAGACACTACCTTGGCTTTTTTAGAATCACCACAAGCAATTGTTAAATAGGATAATCGTTCAAGGGCAACTTCCTCTGCGTGACAGGGCCCAGTAATTACTCCAATATTTTCAAATGGAATATCGAAGGTTTTATTAAAATGTTCCCCCACAATTAAGCTTGATTCAGGAACAATTCCTTTAATTGCTGAAAAAATAATTTTGCCTTTTAAACTCTCGGTTAAATTCTTTAACTCATCATTTAAAAAAGCGGAAGGGATTGCAAAAATGATATAATCAGCATAAGCAACCGCTTCATTAATATCGTTTGTCAATCGTAATTTCTCAACATGAAATTCCACGGAACTTAAATAGTTTGGGTTGTGAAAATGCGTTTTAATGTGCTCAATTGCTTCTTCATTTCTCATGTACCAAGCAATCTCTGGCAAATTCACACATAGCATTTTCGCTATTGCGGTAGCCCAACTCCCTCCTCCTATTACTGCAAATTTTGGTTGATCTGTCATGGTTTACTTTTTTTAGCCCCGACAGTAGCGACATCCTTTTTTGGCGGTCTCGAAACTTCGAGAAAACAAAAAAGATATAGCGAATGGCGGGAATAGCTTCTAAAAATTATGTTCCAAAAGTACTGAAATTTGAATTAATATTGTTAAATTTTGAATTGTTAGAATTTGAGATAAAAACAACCTAGAATAAATTTAACGTATAATTATGATTTTCAATGCAATAGCGAGAAACATATTGCGTTATAAGATGTAAATCAAGTGTGCACATTGATTCTTATAATTGAAATTAGTTTAATTTTTTGGTTGTTTTTTAAATAAAAAGGCGTTCTAAATGTAAATTAAGAACGCCTTTTTTATTATTAAAATCCGTGTATTAATAACTCATTTCCACTATTTTACGTACTTTTTCTATAGTGATATTCTGTTTTTCGCCCAACCCAACCCAACCTCTTTCTTGAAATCTATTGGCAATGAAGTCGGCAGTTTTAGAATAATCTTCTGTACATTCCGACAATTTGGTTTTCATCCCCATTGTATGAAAAAATTCCGTTGTTTTATCAATCGCTTTTGCAGCAATTTCATCCTCTGAACCAGTTAATCCGAAAATTCTTTTACCGTATTGTGCTAATTTTTGTTTCTTGGTTTCGAACATGACTTTATACAAATTTGGGGCAATAATTGCTAACGTTCTTGCGTGGTCTATGTGGTATAATGCGGTCAATTCGTGGCCTATCATATGTGTGGCCCAATCGGACGGAACACCTTTTTGAATTAAACCATTTAGTGCCATGGTGCAGCACCACATATAATTTGAAGCTAAGGCATAATCGGAAGGATTTTGAACCACTTTTGGGCCAATTTCGATTAGCGTTTGTAAAATTCCTTCCGAAATTCGGTCTTGCAAATAACCCTCATGTGGATAAGTTAAATATTGTTCCATTACATGGGTAAAAGCATCAATAATTCCGTTTTGAATTTGTCTTTGTGGCAAGGAAATAATAACCGTTGGATCACAAATTGAGAATTTTGGGAATAAGGCACTTCCTCCAAAAGCCAACTTTTCTTGGGTTGCATTGATGGTCACCACCGATCCTGAGTTCATTTCGCTTCCCGTTGCCGGCAAGGTCAAAACGGTACCAAATGGAATAACCTTTGCGCCTTCTTTTATTAGGATTCTCTTTTTTAGAATTTCCATTGGATCCCCTTCAAAATAGGTTGCTCCCGAAATAAATTTCACTCCGTCAATCACAGATCCACCTCCTACGGCGAGAATAAAATCGATGTTTTCTTCTTTTACGATTTGGATTGCTTTCATTAAAGTTTCAAAATGTGGATTGGGTTCAATTCCACCAAATTCAACGATTTCAAAACCTTTTAAAGCCAATTTAACTTGGTCGTAAACGCCATTCTTAAATAGGCTTCCTCCACCATAAGCCAATAATATTTTGGCGTTTTTAGGAACTAATGTACTCAATTTTTCAATTTGCCCTTTTCCAAAAACTAAATTGGTAGGATTGTATAATTCAAAGTTTTGCATGGTTTATTTTTTTTACAAATTTAAACTAAGATGCGGGATACACTTGAAAATTTATGTTAAAGATTTATTTATTCGATTGCCTATTCAAGAATTAATATTCCATAAAAAAAAGTATCTTTAACACTCAAAAATTAAGATATGTCTTTTTCCAATATTAAAATACTACATCTAGATAGTAACCATCCAATTTTATGGGGACAATTACAAGAATTGGGCTTTGCCAATTATGAAGATTTCACCTCAACAAAGGAAGAGATTGAAAATAAAATTCAGGATTATCAGGGAATTGTTATTCGCAGCAGATTTAAAATAGACCAATCTTTTCTTGATAAAGCAACCAATTTAAAATTCATAGCTAGAGTGGGTGCAGGTTTAGAAAGTATTGATTGTGACTACGCGATTTCTAAAAACATAACATTAATTGCTGCTCCCGAAGGAAATAAAAACGCTGTTGGGGAGCATGCGCTAGGAATGTTGTTGTCGCTTTTTAATAACCTTAACCAGGCCGATTCTGAAATAAAAAACGGTCATTGGAATCGGGAAGGGAATCGAGGGCATGAATTGGATGGAAAAACCGTGGGGATAATTGGCTATGGGAATATGGGAAAATCTTTTGCTAAAAAACTTCGTGGTTTTGAGGTAGAGGTCCTTTTTTACGATATCCTAGAAAATGTAGGTGATGCTAATGCCAAGCCCGTTTCTTTATCGGAATTACAAGAAAAATCAGATGTAATCAGTTTGCATACGCCTTGGAACTCCACCACGGACAAAATGATAAATTCGGAATTTATAAACTCTTGCGCAAAACCATTTTGGTTTATCAATACCGCTAGGGGAAATTCTGTGGTGACAGATGATCTAGTGGAAGGTTTGCGATCAGGTAAAGTTTTAGGAGCTGGATTAGACGTGTTGGAATATGAAAAATTATCCTTCGAAAACTTGTTTTTGAACTCCGAAAAACCGGCAGCCTTTAGCTATTTGCTTAAAGCAAAAAACGTTCTGTTAACACCCCATATTGCGGGATGGACCTTTGAAAGTCATGAAAAATTAGCCCAAGTGATCGTTGATAAAATCAAATCCCTATTTATTGAACCAAAAATTGAAGAACAAAAATACAAACGAGTAACAGGAATTGGCGGCTTATTTTTTAAATCTAAGAATTCAAAAGAGTTAATTAATTGGTATGCCACTCATTTAGGATTTGATACCAATGATTATGGCTGCAGTTTTGTTTGGAAAGATGAAAATGGAAATGATTGTATTACACAATGGTCTCCTCTTCAAGAGGATACAAAATATTTTGCTCCGAGTAAAAAAGAATTTATGCAAAACTTCCGAGTTCAAAATCTTGAAAAATTAATAACCGATTTAAAAAAAGAGGGAGTTACCATTGTTGGTGAAATGGAAACCTATAGCTATGGAAAATTCGCTTGGATTTTAGATCCTGAAGAAAATAAGATAGAACTTTGGGAACCAATTGACAAAGTATTCTTATAAATTAATATATTAGCATTCTAATAACCAAAATAAAATAAAAACTATGGAATCACAAAAAGTAGACCTATTTATGATCAGTAACGCTAAGTATTTTGAAAGCTATCATCTATCGGCAGTAAGAGAAAAATTAAACACATTGGAAGACGAAAAATGGCCATTAGTTTTAGAAATGCAATTTAAAAACCCAGATACTATGATGATCGTTTCATTAACTGCAGGGCAGTTAGGAATTGATAGATTTATGCTTGGAGATACCGGAATGGGTGTTTTAAAATTAATCACTTGTGGTGGTTTTGGAATTTGGGCTATTGTGGATTGGTTTTCAATTATGAGTGCGGCTCGTGAAAAAAATATGGAAATATTCCAAAATACATTATACTAAAAATGCCTAAAAACAAGTTATACCTCATTGTATTAATAGCTTGTTTTTCAGGATATCTCTATTTATTTTTTACTGCTAATTATTCTGAAGACGGTCAAATATCGGTTTGTATGATTAAGAATGCAACTGGTTATCCCTGTCCTTCGTGTGGTACAACTCGAGCGGTTCAAGCGATTTATAAAGGCGATTTGATAGGTTCGGTTGCATTTAATCCGTTGGGAATAATTGTGAGTTTGGCCCTATTAATTTTGCCCTTTTGGATAGGTTTTGATTTAGCGACAAAAAAGCAAACTTTTTATGTAGCCTATAACAAAATGGAGGCCATATTAAAACAAAAAAAAATAGCTATTCCACTAATTATTCTAGTTGTTCTCAACTGGATTTGGAACATTTATAAAGAATTATGACACAAGAAACTACGTTTACTTATAAACCTACGGAACACGAAAGAGAAAAGGCATGCAATAGTTATTTAATGTCTTTAGTAGCTGTAATTGCTGGATTACCATTGCCGATAATCAATTTGTTGGCTACTTTATTTTTTTACATTGGAAACCGAAAAAGCACCAATTTTGTAAGATGGCATTGTACCCAAGCTTTGCTTTCGCAAATAGTACTGCTTTTCGCAAATAGCTACAGTTTTTGGTGGACTGTTTCCATCCTTTTCACAGATGAAAAAGCGACCAATTACTATTTTGGCTATTTATTTACAGTGATTGTTTTTAATGTTTTAGAAATTATTTCAACAATATACTGTGCAGTTCAAACAAGAAAAGGGAAACATGTTGAAGTTTTCTTTTTTGGAAATGTAACTAATTTAATCTGTAGATCATAATGGTAAAGAAAATCATACTCCCAGGACTTCTAATTATAATCGCTTTCTTCGGCCTTTTTTATGGCCTTTCACAAATTGATTGGGTTAATGAATTTCATGTAAAACAAATTCGAAGTTCCTCAGAAAATAAAATTGGCGACTTAATTTGGGATGAAATTTCATCTACAGAAACGGTAATTACTAATGATTCTATTAGTAATACATTGGATAAATTAATAGACCCTATTTGTAAAAACAATAAAATCGAAAGAGATTCCTTGAAGATTCATATTATTGAAAAAGACGATATTAATGCTTTTGCATTGCCAAATAATCACTTAGTGGTTTACACCGGATTAATCACTGAATGTAAAAATCAAGAAGCTTTACAAGGGGTGTTAGGTCATGAAATTGCTCATATTGAAAACAATCATGTCATGAAAAAACTCTCTAAAGAAATTGGTTTGTCGGTAATGCTTTCGGCAAGTACAGGAGGAAAAGGTAGCGTCGTTGTTAAAGAAATTTTAAAATCACTTTCCTCTTCTGCTTATGACCGAACTTTGGAGAAAGAGGCCGATATGACAAGTGTTGATTATTTGCTTAACGCCAATATTAACCCGGAACCATTTGCCGATTTCATGTTTGAATTGGCACAACAAAAAGACTTATCTGATAGCTTATACTGGGTTTCTTCACATCCAGAATCCGAAGAACGGGCCAAATATATTTTGAATTATTTGAAAGGTAAAAAATATAAAAAGGAAACTACCATTTCATCAACTGCTTGGGAAAGCTATAAGAAGTTAATCAAAGAAAAAACAAATTAAACAGTAATAAAAAAAGCGACAATTTAGTCGCTTTTTTATTTTTATAAATCTTCTTTTTCGGATAATTTTCGTTCTAATTCCGCTTGAAACTCTTCCATAACTGGCTTCACAGTACTGTCTGGAATATCAGAAATTCTGATGTACATTAATCCGTCAACCGCATCGTTGAATAATGGATCCACGTTAAAGGCAACCACTCGAGCGTTTTGCTTGATGTATTTTTTAATCAATACAGGTAGTCTTAAAGTCCCCGGTTCTAATTCATCAATAATTTTATCAAACTTATTCAAATCGGATTCTGCTTCATTGAAAACAAAATCTTTATCGGCGTCTTTCAGTTTAACTTTAAATGCTTTTTTAGGATGAATATACTGCGCAATATAAGGATCATAGAAATTAGATTTCATAAATTCTATCATCAACGATTTTGAAAATTCTGAAAATTGATTGCTTATACTCACGCCTCCAAGTAAAAACTTGTGCTCGGGAAAACGCAAAGTGGTGTGAATAATTCCTTTCCAAAGCAGGAAAAGAGGCATTGGCTTTTGCTGGTATTCTTTAATTATAAAGGCACGGCCCATTTCGATAGATTTTGACATCATATCGTGTAATTCAGGCTCAAAACGGAAAAGCTCATTTAAATAAAAACCATCCATTCCATATTTTGGATAAATTTCAGATCCTAAGCCCATTCTATAAGCTCCGGCAACTTTTTTAGCATCGTCATCCCACAAAAACATGTGATGGTAATATTTATCAAATTTATCAATATCGGTTGATTCATTGGTTCCTTCCCCTACTTCTCGAAAAGTAATTTCACGTAAACGCCCTAACTCATGTAAAACATTTGGAATTTTATCGGCTTGCGCAAAAAATACCTCGTAGTTTTTACTTTGCAGCAAACGGCAATCTGCGGCTCTTAATGCATCAACTTCTTGAATCATATTTTCAACAGAAGCTCCGGTAACAATAGCTTTAGGGCCTTTTTTAGGAAGTTTGATTTTTGGAGTAGGCAAAAACGGTTTATCTTTTACAAATGCTTTGGAAAGCATATAGGTCTTTTTACGTAAAAACTTTGAATATTCCTCAATTGTTTCATATTCATTTTGCTCGTTTACAGAAATTGGCTTTCCAATTCGAACTTTTATTATTCTTTCTTTTTGAGAAAATAGTTCCGATGGTAATTTAGCTGTGCGAAGTGTATCTCCAATTTTTGATAATACGTAAAATAACCGACTGTTTTTTGCATGAAAATATATTGGAACAACTGGAACTTGCGCTTTTCGAATTACTTTAATAGCGCCTTCTTCCCAAGGTTTATCGACTACTAATTTACCATCTTTATAGGTTGAAACCTCTCCAGCTGGAAACATTCCAAGTGGTTTGCCTTCTTTTAAATGGATTAATGTTTCCTTAATTCCAATGACACTCGACTTGGCGTCTTTGTGATTTTCAAATGGATTTACGGGCATTATGTATTTTTTCAACGGAGCTATTCTATGCAAAAGAAAATTGGCAATTATTTTGAAATTAGGTTCTCTTTCGAGCATTAATTTTAAAAGTAAAACACCGTCAATTCCTCCTAAGGGATGGTTTGAAATGGTAATGTAGGCCCCGTCTTTTGGTAAACGTTTAAAATCTTCTTCTGGGATTTCAAATTTAATTTCTAAATCGTCTAAAATAGCATTTAGGAATGGAACATCTTCCAAGTGCTTGTTTTTATCATAGAACTTATTGAGAGTCGATATTTTTAAAACTTTCATCAGTAACCATCCTGAAAAAGTTCCCAAAAAACCATATTTATCAGCTTTTATTGCTTTTGCTACTTCTTTAGCGGTAACTAAACCCATTGATTTTTCTATTTAAAACCTAAAAACAAAGATAGAAAAAAAGTTAAGTATCTAATGAAATTTAGCGTCCAATTTCTTTAAATTTTCTGCTGTATTCGTTAAGTTTTTTATTACTTTTGGAGATATTAATATTGAATTATAATAATGAGAATCATTTCCTATAATGTAAATGGAATTCGAGCAGCTATATCGAAAGGTTTTATCGAATGGTTACAACACTCAAATCCAGACGTTATTTGCCTTCAGGAGATAAAAGCTACCGAAGACCAAGTCCCTTTTTTGGATATTGAAATGGCAGGTTACCCTTATCAATATTATTACCCTGCTACAAAAAAAGGATATAGTGGCGTTGCCATTTTGTCAAAAATTAAACCCAATAACATCGTTTTTGGAACTGGAATTGAACACATGGATTTTGAAGGTAGAAATGTGCGTGTCGATTTTGATGCACTATCAGTTATGAGTTTGTATCTTCCTTCCGGTACCAATATTGATCGGCTGAGTCATAAATTTATGTTCATGGATGATTTTCAAAATTATGTTAATGAACTGAAAAAGGAAATTCCAAATTTGGTGATATGTGGTGATTATAACATTTGTCATAAGGCAATTGATATTCATGATCCTGTTAGAAACGCCAATGTATCGGGATTTTTACCACAAGAACGAGATTGGCTTGACCGGTTTATAAAAAATGGCTTTATCGATAGCTTCCGTTTTTTCAATGATCAACCGGACAATTACAGTTGGTGGAGTTATAGAGCAGGTGCACGTGGAAATAATAAAGGGTGGCGAATTGATTACTGCCTTGTAAGCGAAACATTAAAAGAAAAATTAAAAAGGGCCTATATTTTACCAGAAGCAAAACATTCTGACCATTGTCCCGTTGTAGTAGAAATAGAATAATTTAACCCTCGTAAAAATTAATTAAAATGATAAAAAAAATTTCAATAGGATTAGTGCTAATTGCTTTATCAAGCGCTTGCGTTTCGAAAAAAGTTTTTAATGAGTTAGAAACTAAATTTGCCGATTTAAAAAAAGAAAATAGAAAAACTCAAGATTTGTACGATAGCATTTCGAAAGCTAAAAGTCAGCTTGATAGCGATTATACTAAGCTGAAAAAAGACTATGAAAAAACAAAAACCGAAAGAGATAAACTAGCAATTGACTTTGCTGCAGCAGATAAAAATTTGAAAACCTTACAAGCTTCTTACAACGCATTAGAAAAAAATAGCGATGACTCTTTAAAAGAGAACATGGCTAAAAACAGAGAGTTACTAGCGCAATTAGAAGCCAAAGAGAAAGCGCTTGCTGCTGAAAAAGAAAGGCTAAACAAACTAAGTGCTGACTTGAAAAAAGGAACCGATCGTGTGAATGAATTAGAAAGTATAATGGCTGCTAAAGAAGCGGCGATGAAAAAACTAAAAGACGCACTTTCAAAATCCTTAAAAGCTTTTGAAGGAAAAGGGTTAACGGTAAATCAAAGAGATGGAAAAGTTTATGTTTCCATGGAAAATAAATTGCTTTTTGAATCAGGAAGTTGGGCTGTAGGTTCAGAGGGTAAAAAAGCAGTGGTGTTAGTGGCTTCTGTTTTAGCTCAAAATCCTGATATTTCTGTTTTAATTGAAGGACATACCGACAACGACAAATTTGCTGGTGCTGTTGGACAAATTGAGAACAACTGGGATCTTTCTACCAAAAGAGCTACTGCAATTGTAAACATCTTATCTGAAAATAAAGGTGTTAAAAAAGACAATCTTACCGCTGCAGGAAGAGGAGAATTTGCTCCGTTAATGAGTAATGATACTCCTGAAGGGAAAGCTAAAAATAGAAGAATTGAAATTATTTTGACACCAAAATTAGATGAAATATCTAAAATGTTGAACGAATTGTAATACGATACGAAGTGAAAAAGGTTCAAAGGTTCAGAGTTCTACTTTGGGCCTTTTTTACTTTACCAAATTATACCTTTATAGTTAACCATGAAATATAGCAATTTACCAAATACCTCAACTAAAATCAGTAAAATATGCCTTGGAACGATGACTTTTGGTGAGCAAAACTCAGAAGCTGAAGGTCATGCCCAAATGGATTATGCGCTAGAAAATGGCGTTAATTTTTTTGATACTGCAGAAATGTATTCCGTTCCAGCTAAGAAAGAAACCTATGGAAGCACCGAAAAAATAATAGGAACCTGGTTTAAAAAAACAGGAAATAGAGAAAATATAATTCTGGCAACGAAAATTGCTGGCCCCAATAGAAACCTAAATTACATGCGCGAGGAAAATGACTTTTCTCCGGAAAGTCTTACTTCCGCTTTAGACCAAAGTTTAAAACGATTACAAACTGACTACATCGATTTATACCAATTGCATTGGCCCGAAAGAAAGTCGAATATGTTTGGGGTGTTGGGTTTTAAAATTCAGGAAGATCCATGGGAAGATAATTTTCAATCGGTTTTAGAATGTTTACAAGGATTTATCCGTCAAGGTAAAATTAGAAATATCGGAGTTTCAAATGAAACTCCTTGGGGATTAATGCGTTTTCTAGAAGAAAGCAAAAAACATAATTTACCCAGAATGGCGACCATTCAAAATCCGTATTCCTTAGTCAATAGAAGCTTTGAAGTGGGCCTTTCAGAGGTCTGTCATCGAGAAAACGTGGGCCTTCTTGCCTATTCCCCATTGGCATTTGGAGTATTATCAGGGAAGTTCCTAAATGGTGCCAACCCACCAAATGCGAGAATCAACTTATTCCCACAATTTGCTCGCTACAATAGTGAAAATACTAGAGAAGCAACTAGAAGATACAATGAAATTGCGAACGATTTTGGGCTCACCTTAACTGAATTGTCATTGGCATTTGTAAATCAACAACCCTTTTTGTCAAGCACCATTATTGGAGCAACAACTATGGAACAATTGAAAGAGAACATCAATACAATTAAGGTAACTTTAGATGAAAATGTACTAGCAGAAATTGAAAAAATTCAAAGTATTTATCCAAATCCAGCGCCCTAAAAAATTTGTAAAATGAAAAAAGCAACTTCCCTTTTCTTTCTAATTATCCTCTTAAATTTATTTTCATGCAACGCAACGAAAGAACCTTTTTATGCTTCGGCACCACAAGAAATAAAATTAATTACGTTTGAAAATTGGACCGCTGGAAGAATGGAAAGTGGCAGTGGAACCGTCTTTTTCATTGAATTGGAAAAGCCTCTTGGCAACACCATCCGACTTGAAAAAATATATTACAAAAATCTAGAAACGGAATTAGTTCAAGTAAACGAAACAAAATTTAGAGCCAATTTTCACTACAACAAAATTTATCAACAACACCAAACCTCCGCTATTGCAACAAAAGAATTTCATTTAAAAGAGAATGAAGCCGTTATAGAATATCAAAAAAACAATAAAAAATATTGGCATAAATGCACCCAAATAAAAGAAATTACACCTCTGCTTTTTCCCTAGAAAATGTGCTAAAAATTACTTATTTTTGTTAATTACAAATCACAATCAACCATTTTGAGTTTATATAAAAACCTTTTCAAACAAACTGCAATTTACGGACTGGCATCAGTATTGCCGCGTATGTTCAGTTTTTTATTGGTTCCATTATATACCGATTTGCTTCCCAAAGCTGCCTACGGAAAAGTTACGATCGTGTTTGCCTGGATGATTTTCTTTAATGTGATTTTGGCTTACGGTATGGAAACCGCTTTTTTCCGATTCTATAATAAGGAACCCAATAAAAAAGCTGTAATTGAAACCACGACCGTTTCTATATTTTGGTCCACGTTGTTGTTTCTATGTTCTGCGTTATTAATGAAAAATTATCTCGCCGATTGGTCCGGAATCGACGTGCAATATATTATTTACACTATCTGGATCCTCGTTTTAGACGCGCTGGTAATTGTGCCATTTTCCAAGCTTCGCGCTTATCAAAGGCCTATGGTTTATGCAATTATTAAAATTGGAAATGTGCTAGTTTACCTAACGTTAAACGTTTTCTTCCTAATCTATTTACCTAAAATCGCTCTAGCAAATCCTGACAGTTTTCTAGGTTCTCTGTATACCGATAATTTTGAAGTGGGTTATATTTTTGTCTCTAATATCATCGCTAGCTTCCTTACCTTTATTGCATTATCGCCAAACTATTTTCACGTCAGTTGGGAATTTGATTTTTCACTTTGGAAACGAATGATGCGCTACGGATTGCCAATTATGGTGGCCGGAATAGCCTTCGCTATCAACGAACAATTTGACAAAATTCTATTAGGTAAACTACTTCCAGCCAATATTGCCGAAGCAGAAGTAGGCGTTTATTCCGCTTGTTATAAACTCGGATTATTCATGGTTTTATTTAGAACGGCCTATACTTTAGGAATCGAACCGTTCTTTTTCAGCCATGCTAAAAATGAAAATGCACCCCAAACCTATGCTACAATTACCAAATATTTTGTCATTTTTGGTTCATTCATTTTACTTTCGGTAATTGTTTTTGCAGATGTTTTAAAATATATTATGCTTCGTGATCCCTCCTATTGGGAAGCCATGAAAGTCGTTCCGCTAATTATTTTAGCGAATTTTTTTCTTGGAATTTATACCAATTTATCGGTGTGGTACAAGCTTATTGACAAAACTTATATTGGCGCCTATATTTCAATTATTGGAGCAGCGATTACGTTAATTTTGAATTTCACCCTAATCCCAATAATGGGTTATTACGGGTCGGCAATAGCTACCATTGCGGCCTATGGAAGCATGATGGCGATTTCTTATTTTCTCGGAAATCATTATTATCCTATTCCCTACGACTTCAAAAAAATTAGTGGTTACATGGGGTTATCCATCCTGTTTTCCATTATTTCCTTCTATTATTTCCGTGAAAATTATTTCGTCGGAGTGCCTTTATTGCTAGTATTTATGTATTTTATATATCACAACGAAAAAGAAACTTTAAACAAAATTTTAAATCGTAAAAACAATTAGAAGCTATTTCCCGCTATCCGCTGTATCCACACTAAAAAGTGTGGGATGCCGCTACTATCGGGGCTAAAACGCTTAGATTATCAAACATAATTTTAGGTTAAATGAAAATAAACATCATTAATAAATCACAACACGAATTACCAAACTACGAAACTATTGCTTCAGCAGGAATGGATTTACGTGCCAATTTAACCGAGTCTATCACGCTAAATCCTTTGGAAAGAACCATCGTAAAAACGGGACTTTTCATTGAATTGCCAATTGGCTATGAAGCACAAGTGCGCCCAAGAAGCGGATTGGCAGCCAAAAAAGGAATCACCGTTCTCAATTCACCAGGAACTGTAGATGCTGATTACCGTGGAGAAATTGGAGTAATTTTAGTTAATTTATCAAGCGAACCATTTGTAATTGAAAATGGAGAAAGAGTCGCGCAATTAATCATCGCAAAACACGAACGTGCCCAATGGATTGAAGTCCAAGAACTGTCAGAAACAGCAAGAGGCGAAGGCGGTTTTGGAAGCACCGGAGTAAAATAATAAATAATAACCGGAACGAGATTACTTCGTTCCTCGCAAAGACAAAATATGAAAATAATAGTGCCAATGGCGGGCCGCGGCTCCCGATTAAGACCACACACATTAACAGTTCCAAAACCATTAA
>CALPNL020000007.1 GCA_943324925.2 Chitinophaga pinensis
AATTTTCCTGTAGTTTGAGTACCCATGTAATCTTGAATTGTTCTAAATCCAATATAACTTCTAGCGGTATCTGCATATTCAAAATCTCTTGAACTTACTTGTATGTAATATGCAGCATCTTTCCAAGATCCTCCTCTAACCACTTTTCTTTTGTTGTTTATATCTTGAACAGAAGGATTCATGGTAGAAGTAAATTCATAAGAAGCACTTTCGTAAGAATCAGCAGTCCATTCTGCCACGTTTCCTGCCATATTGTATAAACCATATCCATTTGGATCGTATGATTTCACTTCTACAGTATATAGTGAATTATCTGCAGCATAATCTCCTCTATTTGGTTTGAAATTAGCTAAAAAGCATCCTTTATCATTTTTAGTGTATGGGCCACCCCAAGGATACATTCCAGATTCTAAACCACCTCTAGCAGCATATTCCCATTCTGCTTCCGATGGTAATCTAAATGAATTCACTTGGTCTCTCCCTTTTTTCTTTTTGATGTATGCATTTTTATATGAAGTTCTCCAGGCGCAAAAAGCTCTAGCCTGTGACCAATTAACTCCAACTACAGGATATTTAGCGTAAGCTTGGTGCCAAAAATAATCATTGTGCATTGGTTCATTGAATGAATAATTAAAGTCCTTCACCCATGCAGTTGTATCAGGATAAATAGGGTCTGATTCTTGTTTTATAAATGATTCTCTTGGGGTTCCTTTTTTTGCTTTTGCAGCAGCGTGAATGTCCATCCAAGTGTATGAATAAACCAATTTATTAGCATCCATAGTTTTCAAACCGTTATAGGAAGCTTCTGGCGATAAATACATTTCATCCATTACTTGAGCATACGCTTCATCAGGATATTTATTTGTAGCTTTAATTAATTTAGGTTTACGATTAAGTTTATTATTTCCAATACCTCCTGTTTTAGTAAACATGTATTTATCATATGGAGTCGCTTTTGGATTGTTGGCAGGATCAGCATTTAAATAAGCGTAATCATTGATGGTTCCTTTTCCACCACCAGTAGCTCCAGCTCCCGCACCTCCACCTGCTGCACCTCCGCCAGCCATTTCAGCTAAATTTACTCTAATCGTAGAATCTTTTACCCATTCCACAAATTGACGATATTCACTATTACTTATTTCTGTTTCGTCCATATAAAAAGAACGAACGGTTACTGTTTTTGTGTTAGCATCTTGAGCATTTGCTGGATCATCACTCGATCTACCCATAATAAATGCACCACCAGGAATTAAAACCGTCCCAAAAGGTTTTTCTGGGTTCCATTTTTTTCCTTTAACCCCAACTAATTCCCCCTTGTCGCTAGAGCCACCACAGCTAATTAGCAAGGTTATAATTGCGGTAAATGCAATAAACTTCTTCATATGCGTTTGTATTATGTGTGTTTTTGTATTTGAGGGCGTAAACCTATTTAATATTTTCATAAAAACCAATTATTTTTTATTAAAATCAGCTAAATATTATAATTCAATTATTTTTAATTCCTTAACTAATTGTTAGACAACATTCTTTCTTTGCGCTTTCCACCATCTTTCAGGCATTTCATTATTACAAGCCACAATATATTCTTCATGCGAACATGGTAACAACGTGTTTCTTTTTAATTTATTATTTAAATGCGAAATAAATGGTATTTCAATCCACCATCTTTCCGTTTTATCACTCTTATAAAAAATTAGTTCCTCCTCTTCTAAAGGCACAATATACTTCAAATAATTGTCTTTACTACCAAATGGAAATTCATTTGATCGATAATGAAATCCTTCAATAAAATACCAGATTATTTGTGAAATCAAAATCGATTCTTGTACCGAATTACTTTGATTAAAAACACCAAATGAAGTTACTTTATCACTAATTCCAGCATACCGAGCCAAGGAACAAATTTCCTTTCCGTTAAAACCATTAGGAGCAAATTTAATAAAATTTCCTGAATCTGACGATTTTATTGAGCCTAAATCTAAACTTACTAAATCAGCATCCCTAAAAACCGGCTCAGCTATAGCTAAATTATTACTAACATCACCCAATCGATAAGCATCAAAAAATAATTTTTCAATTAAATCGATTTCCTCTTGAGAATTATAAAAAGTTTGATAGCCTACATTGCAATAATTAAAAAGATTGTTTGGCTCCTCAACAATTATTTTTGTCAAATAGGAATCTGAAGATATTGGATCACTTTCTTTACCTAAATCAAATTTACTGTCTATAGCCACCAGATTAACCATTTGTTCCAACTCGTCATAGGCGCGATAAATGGAATACGTTAAATCTTGTGAACCACCAATTACAATAGGAATAATTTTGTTTTTTATCAGACTAGAAACAACACTTTTTAGAGCAAAATAGGTATCTTCAACTGAATTTCCGGCTGCAATATCTCCTAAATCAGCAATTGAAGCTTCCCAGTTTCCCGGATAAAGCGAATAAAATTCTTTTCTAATTGCCGTTAAATCAACATCAGAAATTGATTTAGAATCGCCTCTATTATCTAAGACTCCAATTATAGCAATTTTGATTTTATTAAGATCCGGAAAATCTTCGCTGGTATGCAGCACCATTTTACTCCCTAAATGCTGAGAGTTTAATGTACTTAACAGCTCTAGGAATTCGTCACTAATCGGCTTTAAAAAATCAAATTCCATTTACTATTTCTTTTTAGCAGTTGGTTTCTTAGGGGCAGCTTTTTTTGCTACCGCTTTTTTAGCAGGAGTTTTCTTGGTAGGAGTTTTCTTAGCAATTATCTCTTGAACTTGAGCTAATGATAAATTGGCAGCATCAATTTCTTTTCCTAATTCTATTTTTAATTTCCCTTTTAAGATTACTGATCTTCCCCAACGTGCTTTTTCAACAATAATTCCTTCTTCCTTCCAATCATGAAGTACTTTATCGATATTTTTTTGTAATTTATCTTCGATTAATTCTTCAATATCTGACTGTGATAAATGATCAAAATTGTATTTTCTACTGACATTAATGAACACTCCATTCCATTTAATAAATGGACCAAAGCGCCCCACTCCTTTTTGAACTCCTTCCCCTTTATAAACTGCTATTGGCGCATCGGCAAGTGTTTTTTCATCAATCAATTCTTGAGCTCTTTCAAGAGAAACATCGGTAGGATTTTCTCCTTTAGGCAATGAAATAAAGGCAGTTCCAAATTTAATATAAGGCCCATAGCGCCCATTGTTAATTTCAATTTCTTCACCTTTATAAATTCCTAAATTTTTAGGTAATAAAAATAATTTTAAGGCGTCTTCAAGGGTAATATTTCCAATGTTTTGATCGGCCATCAAGCTTGCAAATTTTTTATCTTCATCATCGGCTGCACCAATTTGAGCCATCGGTCCAAATTTTCCTAAACGAACAGAAATTGGCTTACCACTTTCAGGATGAATACCTAAAATACGTTCCCCACTTTCTCTTTCTGCATTAGCTTCAACTTCCTTAACTGAAGGATGGAATTTATCATAAAATTCTTGCATCATCTTACTCCAATTGACATTTCCTTCTGCAATTTCGTCAAAATCTTGTTCGACTTTTGCAGTGAAATTGTAATCTAAAATGGTTTCGAAATTTTTTACCAAGAAATCCGTTACAATGGTTCCAATGTCTGTGGGCACTAGTTTACCTTTATCAGAACCTGTATTTTCTTTAAGGATTTTTTCTGTTAGTTGACCTGATTGCAATACTAATTGTGCATATTTTCTTTCTTGGCCTTCTAAGTTTCCTTTTTCTACATACTTTCTATTGATAATAGTGGAAATTGTAGGCGCATAAGTGGATGGTCGACCAATTCCTAATTCTTCTAATTTTTTAACCAATGACGCTTCTGTATATCTCGCTGCTGCTCTAGAATATCTTTCGGTTGCAGTTATATAATTACAATCTAATTTTTCATTTACTTTCATTAAAGGCAGCATGCCTTCTTGCTCATCCTCATCCTCATCGTGCCCTTCAAGGTACACTTTTAAGAATCCTTCAAAAAGTAAAACTTCACCTGAAGCGGTAAAAATTTCACCGTGATTATTGGCTTCAATTTTAACATTGGTTCTTTCTAATTTGGCATCGCTCATTTGAGAAGCCAACGTTCTTTTCCAAATCAAATCGTACAAACGTGCTTGATCTCTATCAATATTTACAGTATGTCGAGACATATCGGTAGGCCGAATCGCTTCGTGAGCCTCTTGAGCTCCTTTACTTTTATTGACAAAATTTCTAGGATGTGAAAATTCAGCACCATATGATTTTACAATTTCAGCTTGAGCTGCATCCATTGCTTCTTTAGAAAGATTTACACTATCTGTTCTCATGTAGGTAATCAATCCCGCTTCGTATAAACGTTGTGCTAATTGCATGGTGATTCCAACAGGGAAATACAATTTTCTAGCCGCTTCTTGTTGTAAAGTCGAGGTGGTAAAAGGTCCCGTTGGAGATTTTTTTGTTGGTTTCGTTTCTAAATCGGCTACCTTATATATAGAGCCAATATTTTTATTTAAGAAATCCTCTGCTTCTTTTTTAGTATTGAAATTTTTAGGCAATTTTGCTTTAAATGCTTTTCCAGCTTCGTTGGTAAACTCGGCTACAATGGAAAAGGAAGCAACAGCATTAAAATTTTGGATTTCTCTTTCTCTTTCTACAATTAATCGAACAGAAACCGATTGAACCCGACCGGCAGAAAGCCCTCCTTTAATTTTTCTCCATAAAACAGGTGAAAGTTCATATCCTACTAAACGGTCTAATACTCTACGTGCTTGTTGTGCATTTACCAAATTATAGTCGATTTCTCTAGGATTATCGATTGCTTTTAGAATAGCTGTTTTGGTAATTTCGTGAAATACAATTCTTTTTGTTTTGTTTTTATCCAATTTCAATTCTTCGGCTAAGTGCCAAGAAATAGCCTCTCCCTCGCGGTCCTCATCACTTGCTAGCCAAACCATGTCGGCATTTTTAGCTAGTGTTTTTAGTTTTGAAACCAACGCTTTTTTATCGGCAGAAACTTCGTATTTGGGCTTGAACCCATTGGCAACATCTACCCCAATTTCTTTAGACGGTAAATCAGCAATATGACCATAACTGGACTCCACTTGGAAATCACTTCCGAGGAATTTTTCAATAGTTTTGGCTTTTGCAGGAGATTCTACGATTACTAAATTCTTTGTCATTGGATTGTATTTAACTGCGACAAAAGTATATGATTTTTTTAAATATTGCGCTTTTGATTTTTTAAAAGTATAATTTTTACTAAAAAAAGGCCCTTTACAATGCGCACTTGTATTAGTAAATAATTTTAAATTACATACTAAAATCGTCCCATTAGCCCCGATAGAAGTGGAAAGCCCGGAGCTAAAAAAGTGTTTTTGGTTTTTATGATTTTATAATAGCGACTAAAAGAAGCTAATTATAAAATCACAAAACAACACTTTTTTGTGAGGACTTGAAGCGGATAGCGGGAATAGCTACCTAATATAATATAATGTTAATTCTTAGGCTGACAACTTGTCATATTTATATGAATTGCATTATCTTTGCACTTTTAAATTGACAATGGAAAAAACGATTGAAGAAAGTAAGCAAGGGGAAAGCCTTGTCTTAGAACATAAAGCAGAAAACACAAAGAAACTTTATATAGAAAGTTACGGTTGCGCTATGAATTTTTCTGACAGTGAAATTGTAGCCTCTATTCTAATGAATGATGGTTATAATACCACGCAAACATTAGAAGAAGCCGATTTAGTTTTGGTAAATACGTGTTCGATTCGGGATAAAGCAGAGCAAACTATTCGCAAGCGTTTGGAAAAATACAACGCCGTTAAACGCATAAATCCTAAGATGAAAGTGGGCGTTTTGGGTTGTATGGCGGAGCGATTGAAAGACAAATTTTTAGAGGAAGAGAAAATTGTTGATTTGGTTGTTGGCCCAGATGCCTATAAAGATTTACCGAATTTATTGAATGAAGTTGAAGAAGGACGTGATGCGATTAACGTAATTTTGTCGAAGGAGGAAACCTACGGTGATATTTCACCCGTTCGATTGATGAGCAACGGAATTACAGCTTTGGTTTCCATAACAAGAGGTTGTGATAACATGTGCGCTTTTTGTGTAGTCCCTTTTACCAGAGGTCGAGAACGCAGTAGAGAACCTCAGAGTATTTTATCGGAAATTCAAGATTTATGGGATAAGGGGTTTAAAGAAATTACACTTTTAGGTCAGAATGTGGATAGTTATTTGTGGTACGGCGGAGGCTTGAAAAAGGATTTTGTAAATGCTAGTGAAATGCAAAAGGCTACGGCGGTTGATTTTGATCAATTATTAGAAATGGTTGCCGTTGCATTTCCAAAAATGAGAATTCGATTTTCGACATCGAACCCTCAGGACATGCATGAAAGTATTTTGCACATTATTGCCAAATACGAAAATATATGCAAGCACATTCACCTTCCAGTGCAATCGGGAAGTAACCGGATTTTGAAGGAAATGAATCGTTTGCACACTCGCGAAGAGTACATGACATTGATTGACAAGATTAGAACTATTATTCCTGAATGTTCTATTTCACAAGATATGATTGCGGGATTTCCAACGGAGACAGAACAAGATCATCAGGACACTTTGAGTTTGATGGACTATGTAAAATACAATTTCGGTTATATGTATTCGTATTCTGAACGACCGGGAACATTGGCGGGACGCAAAATGGAAGATGATGTTTCAGAAGAAACTAAAGCACGTAGATTACAAGAAATAGTCGATTTGCAACAAAAACATGCTTGGTTAAGAAGTGAGGAATTCATTGGTAAAACAGTAGAGGTTTTAGTTGAAAAGGTATCAAAAAAATCAACTGAAGAATTCTCAGGAAGAAATTCGCAAAGTATTACAGTAGTTTTTCCAAAGGAAAATTATAAAATTGGTGATTTTGTAAATGTGAAAATTCTAAGTTGCACGAGTGGAACTTTAAAGGGAGAAGCAGTGGGACTAAGCGGAATGAATTAAATAAATGGATAATTCATAATATCAAAATAACAAAAATTAATTGTTCATAATCAATTATTAATTATAAAAATGGAAACAATTCAATCAACAAAACAACGGTTTGGAATTATTGGAAACGACCCAAAGCTAAACCGCGCAATTGAAAAAGCGATTCAAGTGGCACCGACTGACATTTCAGTATTGGTAACAGGAGAAAGTGGTGTTGGAAAAGAAAATATTCCAAAAATTATACATTCCCTTTCTCACAGAAAACACGGAAAATACATTGCGGTAAACTGCGGTGCGATACCTGAAGGAACTATAGATAGCGAGCTTTTTGGTCACGAAAAAGGATCTTTTACAGGAGCAACAGGAACTAGAGAAGGTTACTTTGAAGTAGCTGATGGTGGAACTATTTTTCTGGATGAAGTAGGCGAATTACCCTTAACAACACAAGTCCGATTGTTACGTGTTTTGGAAAATGGGGAGTTTATTAAAGTTGGATCTTCGCAGGTTCAAAAAACAAACGTGAGAATTGTGGCTGCCACCAATGTGAATTTGTTTGACGCAATTGATAAAGGAAAATTTAGAGAAGATTTGTATTATCGATTGAGTACAGTTGACATTGCACTTCCACCTTTACGAGAAAGAAAGGACGATATTCACTTATTGTTTAGAAAATTTGCTTCTGATTTTGCGCATAAATATAAAATGCCGGCTATTAAATTAGATGATTTTGCTGTACAAACCTTATTGCAATTTCGATGGAGTGGAAATATCCGACAATTGCGAAATGTGGCGGAACAAATATCAGTTTTAGAAACCAATCGCGAAATAACAGCAGCAACTTTGCAATCTTATTTACCAGATGAAAGTTCTAATTTACCCTCTGTAATTAAAGACAAAAAGAACAAAAGTGATTTTAGTGACGAAAGAGAAATTTTGTATAAAGTGCTTTTTGACATGAAAAGTGACCTGCATGATTTGAAGAAGCTAACGCTGGAATTATTGAAAAATGGCGCTTCGAAAGTACAAGAAACCAATCAGCATTTGATTCAAAAAATTTATGGCACGAAAGAAAATGATAGTGAGATTGAATATGAAGAACAAGAAGAATTAGCATTAATTCCAATTAATAAAAAAGTGGAGATTGCTGAATTTAAAGAGCATGAAGACAACTATTTATTTGCTGAAACAGTAGAAGATGTAGAGGAAGAAGTGCTTAGACTGGAGCAAAAAGAAATTGAAATGATAAAAAAATCATTAGAAAAAAATAAAGGAAAGAGAAAAGCGGCCGCAGATGAATTGGGTATTTCAGAAAGAACCTTATACAGAAAAATAAAGCAATTTGATCTTTAAATGGTAATTGCTAAATGTCAATTATTTTTGAATATCTTTGGATTTTAAAATTATAATGAGAAAAATTAACTTCATAATCGCACTTTTAATTCTGATTACTTTCAGTAGTTGTTCTGTATACAATTTTACAGGAACAGGAAAAATTGATGCAAAATCTTTTCAAGTAAATTACTTTCAAAATAACGCTTCCTTAATTGAACCAGGAATTGAAAGGATTTTTACGCAGCGATTGCAGAATTTAATTCAGAATCAAACCAATTTGAACTTAACCAGTTCAAATGGCGATTTAGTTTACGAAGGTGAAATTGTTGACTATAGAATTAGCCCAATGACCGCAACTGCCGATCAAAGAACAGCTCAAAACAGATTATCCATCACAGTAAATGTTAGGTTTACCAACAAAAATAAAGAAACTGACAATTTCGAAAAAAGATTCTCATTTTATAATGATTATGACGGAGCCAATCAATTGGTAGGAGCAAAACTGACAGAAAATTTAGATATTATTTTTGAAAGAATCACCCAAGATATTTTCAACGAATCGTTAGCAAAATGGTAATCTACTGATTATTTAAAATGAATATAACCGAATACTTAACTTTAATTAACAACCCAAACGCTATTAATGACAAGCAAACTTCGTCATTAGAAAAAATAGTGACGGAATTTCCCTATTTTCAAAGCGCAAGAGCCATACGATTGAAAGGGTTGTATAATGAAGAGAGTTTTCGATACAACTATGAATTAAAAAATACGGCGGCACACACTACCGATCGAGCTGTTTTATTTGATTTTATAATCTCTGATACTTTTACAAGAATTGATAAAAATCTGTATGAACAAAAGTTAGCAGAAATAAACGATATTGATGTTGATGCAACCGAGTTATTATTCATAGAAGAAAAAATTGGTTCAAGAGAAAATTCATTAGAGCAATCTATATTAACTTCTATTAAAGAGGCTGCACCAGCAGAAAGTACCAATTCGAATTCATCAATTGAAGAAAAATTAAAGATTGGAAAACCTTTAGTGTTTTCTCCTACAGAAAAATATTCATTTGAAGAATGGTTACAATTATCAAAAATTCATCCAATTGTAAGGGAAAATATTGTTCCCAAAGAAGAAATAACCACTACAATTGACCCTGAAAAACAGAAAAAATTAGCTCTAATTGATAAATTTATTGAGGCAAATCCAAAAATCCCTCCAATAAAAAAAGAGGCAGAATCTATCTTTAAATTTGAGCCTAGTTCAGAAAATAGTCCCTATTTAATGACTGAAACATTAGCAAGAGTTTATTTAGAGCAACATAAATATGATAAAGCAATTCAAGCTTATGAAATATTAATTTTGAAATATCCAGAAAAAAGTAGTTTCTTTGCAAACCGTATTTCGGATATTAAGATTTTACAACAAAATAATAAATAACAATGAGTACATTTTCAATTTTTTTAGTATTAATAACAATAGTATGTTTTTTACTAATTGTAGTAATTATGGTTCAAAACCCTAAAGGTGGTGGATTATCTTCTTCATTAGGTGGGTCACAAATGATGGGTGGCGTTCAAAAAACAACAGACTTTTTAGACAAAAGTACCTGGACATTAGCAATAATATTAACAGCATTAGTATTATTATCTTGTTTAAGTTTTACAGATTCTTTAGGTGATTCTGAGTCTAAGATTATAGATACCACTCAAAAAGCAACTCCAGCAGCTGCTACCCCTGCTACTCCAGCCGCACCAGTGAAAGCTGTTCCTACGCCTGCAGCACCAGCAACTAAATAATTATTTTTTCAAAATAGTTAATGCCAGCCTGACAATGCTGGCATTTTTTTTAGGTAAAATTGTCATAATTAATACATTGGCACAATTTCTGAAAATGAAATTTAAAATTCAACAAACAATTAAAATATATTATTATGAGTTTAAACATCAAACCTCTTTCAGATCGAGTTTTAATTGAACCTGTAGCGGCAGAAACAAAAACAGCCTCTGGAATTTTTATCCCAGACACTGCCAAAGAAAAGCCTCAAAAAGGAACAGTAGTAGCTGTAGGTACTGGGACTAAAGACCACGCAATGACCGTTAAAATTGGCGATACTGTATTGTATGGTAAATATGCAGGAACAGAATTAAAATTAGAAGGTAAAGATTATCTAATTATGCGTGAAGACGACATATTGGCAATCATATAACATTCAATTTAAAATAAAACGAATCAACAAATATAATTAAAATGGCAAAAGATATAAAATTTGATATTGAAGCACGGGACGGTTTAAAACGTGGTGTTGATGCATTAGCAAATGCTGTAAAAGTAACTTTAGGACCTAAAGGACGTAATGTTATTATTGGAAAATCTTTTGGTGGACCAAATGTGACCAAAGATGGAGTAACTGTAGCTAAAGAAATTGAATTACAAGATCCTTTAGAAAATATGGGCGCTCAAATGGTTAAAGAAGTCGCTTCTAAAACCAATGATTTAGCTGGTGACGGAACTACAACCGCTACTGTTTTAGCGCAAGCAATTGTAAAAGAAGGCTTGAAAAACGTAGCTGCTGGAGCAAATCCAATGGATTTAAAAAGAGGAATCGATAAAGCTGTTGAAGCTATTGTTGCTGATTTAGCAAAACAAGCTAAAGTAGTTGGTAGCGATTCGGAAAAAATCAAACAAATTGCTTCTATTTCTGCAAATAACGATGAAGTAATTGGCGAATTAATTGCGAATGCTTTTGCAAAAGTGGGAAAAGAAGGGGTTATAACAGTTGAGGAAGCAAAAGGAACAGAAACTTATGTGGATGTGGTGGAAGGTATGCAATTTGACAGAGGTTATTTATCTCCTTATTTTGTAACTAATCCAGAAAAAATGGAGGCGGAGTTAGAAAATCCATACATTCTTTTATACGACAAAAAAGTTTCATCCTTAAAAGAATTGTTACCTGTTTTAGAGCCAGTAGCGCAATCAGGGAAGCCTTTATTAATTATTGCAGAAGATGTAGATGGTGAAGCCTTATCAACATTAGTGGTAAATAAATTACGTGGAGCATTGAAAATTGCAGCTGTAAAAGCACCTGGATTTGGAGACAGAAGAAAGGCCATGTTAGAAGATATTGCAATCTTAACTGGCGGCACGGTAATTTCCGAAGAAAGAGGATATACTCTTGAAAATACGACGATAGAAATGTTGGGTACCGCAAAAAGAGTAACCATCGACAAAGACAATACCACACTTGTAAGTGGTGCTGGTGATGCCGATATGATCAAAAATCGTGTGAACCAAATTAAAGGTCAAATGGAAACCACGACTTCTGATTATGACAAAGAAAAATTACAAGAGCGTTTAGCTAAACTAGCTGGTGGAGTTGCTGTTCTTTATGTAGGAGCTGCTTCAGAAGTAGAAATGAAAGAGAAAAAAGACAGAGTGGATGACGCTTTACACGCTACAAGAGCTGCTGTTGAAGAAGGAATTGTTGCTGGTGGTGGAGTTGCATTATTGAGAGCCAAAAATTCTTTGAAAAATTTAAAAGCCGACAATGCGGACGAAGCTACAGGAATTCAAATTATTTCTCGTGCGGTAGAATCCCCTTTAAGAACTATTGTTGAAAACGCAGGCCTTGAAGGATCGGTTGTTGTAGCAAAAGTGGCTGAAGGAAAAGGAGATTTTGGTTATAACGCCAAAACTGACGAGTACGTTGATATGTTAAAAGCAGGAATTATAGATCCTAAAAAAGTAACTAGAGTTGCTCTAGAGAATGCTGCTTCTGTAGCTGGAATGATTCTAACAACTGAATGTGCTTTAGTAGAAATTAAAGAAGAAAATTCAGTAGGTAGCCCAATGGGTGGCGGAATGCCTGGAATGATGTAATTTTATTCCTATACAATAAAAAATCCGCTTCAATGAAGCGGATTTTTTTTATAAATAAATTAACACCGTGCCAATAAATAATATATAAATTTACCTTTTTCTATTTTTATTTTTTTACTATTTACCCTCGTTAATTCAAACCAAATGAGAATTTATTTAAGTATTTTTTGTTCTCTTATTTTTACAATAACCTTTTCCCAAACAATTGAAAATACAGAGAAAATAAAAGTAAGTTTGGAAAATTATTTTCAAAAAGAAAGAGAAATTATCCATGTCCATTTTAATAAAAATACTTATTTAAACAATGAGACAATTGGTTTAAAAGGGTATATTTTAAATAAAAATAATGGGCTTCCCTTTGTAAATTCGACTAATATTCAACTGGTGATTTACAATGAAAAAAAAGAAATAGTACAAAAACAATTATTTTTTTCTATAGCTGGAACATTTGATGGCGTTTATCAATTAACAGAAAAATTTAAATCTGGAAAATACCAATTTCATTTTTTTACCAATTGGATGAATAACTTTAAAGAAGATGATTCCTTTATTCAATCCATTCAAGTGATTGATAAAAATGAACCTTACAATTACGATTCTAATAAGATTAATTTTGCTACTGCAAAAGTTACTTTATTTCCTGAAAGTGGAGTGCTAATTAATGGCGTTAATAATAGAGTTGGCATTAATATTAAAGATTGTAATCAAAACGGAATTCCGATAAATGAAGGGATTGTACTTGATTCTAAATTACAAGAAGTCACCAAATTTTCAACAAATAAAATGGGAAACGGGAATTTCTACCTCACTCCTATTCCAAATGAAAAATACACTGTCAAAATAAATTACGATAAAGTAAATAGCTTCGAACAGGTACTAACTGCCAATGAAAAGGGTTTGAAAATAACTTACAACAATAACTTGTCTAATAATCATTTGGCAATTTCAGTCAATACTAACGCTTCAAGTATTCCACTATTAGAAAATAAAAAATTAATTTTATTGATTCACCAAGATGCAAATACTGTTCAAAAAGCATTTTCATTTAGCAATAAAGAACTGGAACAAATTCTAGATTTTGATAAAAAATTATTATCTGAAGGGGTAAATACAATTCGAGTTATTGATGAAAATTTGAAGGAAATTGCCCAACGATTAGTTTTTATTGGAAACCCTTATAAATCATCCCTTTCAATTGATGCAGAAGAAATTGAAAATGATAGCATCGCTATTTCTGGCAAAATAAACATTAAAAATACCTATTTAAGTGTTAGTATTTTGCCTTCTGAAAGTGTTTGTGTCAACCAACAAAAATCAATTTTAGGAACTTATTATTTGAATTCTCAATTGGAATATCCTGAAAATAATACCTATTCTTATTTTGATATTAACAATAAAAATAGAAAAAATGATCTCGACTTATTGATGCTAAATCAAAATAAGAGTAAATATAAATGGGAAGACTTGATTTCTAAACCTGAAAAAACAAAGTATCGCTTCACAAAAGGAGTTACAATTTACGGAAAAGTAGAAAAAAAATTAAACCCAAAGATCAAATATAAATTGGCGCTACTTTCATTAAAAGACAATGTTTTTGATGAAACAACTATTGATGAAAACAACGAATTTAAATTTGAAAATTATTATGTTCAGGATTCAACTGTTTTTATGTTCCAACTAATAAATGAAAAAAAAGTGGCAGTTTACAGTAAAATGAATCTCAAAATTATACGAAATGACACCTTGGTTAAACTTCCAATTAACTTTGATGATTTTAATTGTCCCGTTTTAAAAAAAGAAAATAACATTACATTTTCAGCTTCAAACAGTAACGATAAAACGATTAATTTAGATGATGTAAAAATCCAAAATAATTACAAAAAAGAAGTTTTTATCCATAAAGATGAAGTGGGGTCATTTACCGCAACAGCATATAAAATTGATGAAAATTCATTTGGAAATGTTTTGGAATTCATCGGTAGAAATGGGTTTCGAACCGGCATAAGTGCTGAGGATAATTCTGCATTTATTAAAAATCCAAGAAATGGGGCTTTAATGAATAATGGAGCTTCACCTGCTGTTTACGTTGATAATGAATTGGTATTTGATTTGAACTTATTGTACAGTATGTTTTTAACAGATGTTGATGAAATTTATATTGATAAGGATGGGGCTTCAAGTTTTGCGGGCACTTTGGGAACTATAAATATCTATCTTAAAAAAGGAATTAAGAAAAATTACTATCGCACCAATTATGATTCATTAATTGTTACCAATGGCTATGCTGTAAAAAGTGATTTTGTAAATTCAACTTTTCAATCACAAAAGGAATTTTACACGTTTGGAACATTAGATTGGCAGACTTTAAAATTAGAAAAAGAAGAAGATCAATTTAAAATGTCATTTCCAAAAGGAAATCAATCAGAAATAAAATTGCTAATTGAAGGATTTAATAGTGAAGGAAAATTGATTTCAGAAATAAGGAAAGTTCCTGTTTTAATAAAATAATATAAAGATAAAAAAAAGAGGAAAATGATTTATTTTCCTCTTTTTTTTATTTGACAACTGTTTTTTTCAAGAGTTTAAACAGAACTGGTAATGTTGAAATTAGAATAATACCAACAACTATATACTCAATATAATTTTTCAAATTTATACCGTAATTTAAGAAAATGCCATATAAATAATGACCTGAAAATATTAAAACCGATGCCCATAGGAAAGAGCTTAAGATGTTGAAAAACATAAATTTTTTCCTGTCCATTTCAACAATCCCAGCGATTATTGGTGCAAAAGTTCTAAAAATTGGAAGGAACCTAGCATAGATTATCGCTTTACCTCCATACTTCTCAAAGAAATCTTTCGACTGAACCAAGTATTTTTTCTTAAACCAAAAGGAATCTTCTTTCTTAAAAAGATAGTACCCACTTTTTGCTCCAAACCAATATCCTACCATGTTTCCAAGAATTCCTGCGATAGAAATAAAACAAACTAATATTAAAACATTTAAAAAATCATTATTGATGTGGACAAATTGATCCACTAAACCAGGATGATAAACTCCGTCTAAAACTGAACCCGAAGCATAAATTCCTGATAAAAACAATAGACTGTCACCAGGCAAGAAAAAACCTGCAAAAAGTCCCGTTTCAGCAAAAACAATAAATAAGACAATGTAAAGTCCAATTTGGATTCCTGCAATTTGAAGGGTTATGTAAAACTCGGGATTTACTAATTGAGTCCAATCAAAATTATTCATAGATAAATTGGTTTTCTTTGTCAAAAACAAAATTTGTATAGGGCGTGAAAGTAACTAAAATTTAATTTAGACACAATTAAATAGTGCAATTTAAAATTAAATTAACGCAAAAATAACCCCTGCTATTTCCTATCGTATTGACAACATCCAGGTAATTTTGTATAATTTTCACTTGTCGCTTTTACCTCGTCAGTATCATATCCGGCTTTGGCAATTGCTTTTTTTACGTCCAAAAGAGTCGCTTTTTCTTCGTTTAAAATTAAATTTAATTGATGTGTTTCAACGCTCCAAGTTGCTGATTTTACTCCTGTAATTGAAAATGCCGCTTTTTGAATTCGGCTTTGACACATGTCACAACTTCCATTTACCTCAAATTCATACTTGGCATTTTTGTTTAATTTTTCTTGTGCTTGGATTGAAAATCCAACTAAAATAAATACTGCTGCTAAAATTAATTTTCTCATAATTGTTGTTTTAATTATTATTATAAATTGTTATTTGATTTTAAATCGTAAGCCCGCATAATACATTTGTCCAAATATTGGCGCATATATAATTGAAGTGTCAAATGCGGTGCTGAAAGGATCTTCACTACCTAAAATTGCTTTTTCTTGTTTGTAATTTCCGATATTCTCTCCACCTACATAAATTTCAAAAGCACTTGAAAAAACTTTGGTGATTTGCATATTCATAACTGAAAATGAAGGAGAAAAATCGGGCATTGAATCTATTCCAGAATTAGAAATGGTGTTGGGCAATCTTTGTGTTCCAAACCAATTTATTGTGAAATCAAATTTCCATTGTTTTCCATCATCCAATAAATGAGTTTGGTATTCTAAATTTCCAAAAAAACGATGTTTGGCTTGTAAAGGTCGTTCTTGAGTAACATATTGATAATCCGTTTGTATATCGTAATATTTATAAGCCGTTCTCAAATTAAAGTGATGCGCCAATTCATAATTAAACTCTATTTGCAAACTATTAGCAAACGACTTTCCATTCAAGTTATAGAAAACCACTTGTTGGGGTCCTTGATATAGATCCACCACCACTTGATTTTGAAAGTCGGTCCGGTAGAAATCAAATCCGAAATCTCCATTTTTGTTAAAAAGTATAAACTTCTGAGAAAAACTGAGTCCATAATTCCAGGCTATCTCGGGATCAAGACCGTAAAACTTTCCATTAGTATTTAAAATTTCGAAGTTTCTAGAACTTCCAAATAGTTGTTGGTTTTCAGCAAAAATGTTAGCGCTTCGTACTCCACGACCGGCAGAAAAACGAATTACACCTTTTTCCCAGGGATTGTATCTGACATGTAAGCGCGGGGTAAAAAAAGCACCAATTCTGTTGTGGTTGTCAAATCTACCTCCTAATACAATACTGAAATTACTAGTATTATCATAGGTGTATTCAAAAAATACTCCAAGGGAATTATCAGTTCTACTATGATCAAATCGATTTACAAACTCTTCGTATTTATCATAAGCAAAATTAATTCCTGTTGAAAATTTATTCATTGTATTATCAATAATTGAATTGAAAATTAAGTTGGAATAATAACTTTTTTGCTTGATATTGTATTGGTTTAAACCAAAATAAGACTCTTGATCATGGCTGTTGAATGCATTTTGAAAACCGATACTCTGAAAAGGCATTTCAGGAAAAACATATCCTAATTTTGTTGAAAAATCGACTCTTTCAGTATTAATTTCCGAACCCCAATAATTAGTTGTAAAACGATCTCTATTAGGCACAAAATCCAATTGACCAGTTTGTTTTTTATCATTCATATATCGGAAATTAACAAAACCAACCCATCCTTTTTGAGCATTGGTGTATTGCCAACGATTTAAAATATTAATTTGTTTTCCTAATGGATTGTCTAGAAATCCATCATTATTCATATCATTTTTTGCAATTCGAGTATTGCCATGAACGAACAAACTAGAACTCCATTTATCTGATATCTTTTTATTGAAATGTGTATTTAATTCGAATCGAGAATCTGTGGATCCATAGGCATTTACAAAAAATGGAATGTCTTTATTGGGTTTAATTAATTCGGTATTTATCTGACCTGAAACACTTTCATAACCGTTCACAACACTTCCAGCGCCTTTGGTAATTTGGATGCTTTCTACCCATGTCCCTGGTGTAAATGACAATCCGTAAGCCTGAGAAGCGCCGCGAACTGAAGGAATATTCTCCTCAGTGATCATTAAATACGGACTGGTCAAACCCAGCATTTTTATTTGTTTGGTTCCGGTTAATGCATCTGAAAAGTTAACATCGATTGAAGGATTGGTTTCAAAACTCTCAGCCAAATTACAGCATGCGGCCTTCAATAATTCTTGACTGGAAAGAATGGTAGTATTGGCGGTAAGTTTTAATGATTTTTGCAAACTCTTACTCGAATTTTGAACTTTTATCTCCTTCAAAGTATCTTGAGAAAAGGAAATATTAGACCATAATAGCAGCAATATTAGAATTGAAATTTGTTTTTGCATTATTTGATTTTTATGTTAAAAATGATATATAACCACGTGAAATGTGATTAATTTTCAAAAACATAAAAATTAAGCGTAGAAAATAAATTGGGAATACAACTTAAAGAAGGGTGGCGCATTGGCATCACAAAAATAAATTGGAATTGAATTTGATTTAAAATTCGAAATTGTAATGGTAGTATTTGGATTCCAATGATTGTCAGGTAAATGAAAATCGGTAATTTGAAAAAATAAATGGGACAATGAAGTTTCCGATTTTTTTTGAAAATGCAACACTTTAGTATCACAACAACCTGATTTTTCTTCTATTTCGCCACAGCAATTCTTCTCGATTTCTTCTGAAGATAAAGAGGTTTTTAATGAAATTGATGATATTTCGTCTCCACAATAATGTACATTAAATGCAAATCCAATGTTGGATACCAACAATAAGAAAGCCAGAGTTATACAAATGTGTTTTCGAAAATTCATAATGCAAAGGTAAACGATAAAATAAAATGAAAATTAATATTGTGATAAAATTAATTCGTCCGTTTTTGAATTAAATAGCCCGGAATAAATAACAATAGTAATAAGGGTTGAATTAAAAACCTACGAATATAAAATAACTCCATTTTGTTATCATCTGCATAAAATATCAATACAATATAGAAAGCTATTATTAAAATTATGAATAAAAGACCGTATAAAATGGAAGCAAACTTAGTAAAACTTACATCTTTGAAAGCAATTTGAATAAAAACTACAGAAACTATTGAATTAAGTAAATACCTGAAAGAAAAACTAAAAAACAAATTTAACTTCTTTACATCAGGTAAAGGAAAATTAGTACTATCGGCCTTGAAATAGTTCAAAAAAGGATCGTAGAATAACGATTCTTCAAATATTCTAATCGACGCTAAAACTAGCACCAATAAAAACAAGCCAAAAACTCTGATTTTATTATTTAGTAGGATTTTTAGCATAGAATGAGAATTTATTAACCCAAATTATCCATAAGATAAAAACTGTTCCATAAATAACCAATGGAAATAAAATATCATGCAAAATAAAATTGGCTTCAGGAAAATGAAAAAAAGCAACCATTAATAGTGCAATTCTAATTATATTTAAAATATGTATTATCAAACTTCCAGCGATAATAAAGTAAATTGTGTTTTTAATTTTTCCTGAAAATGCGATCACAAAGGAGATAAATAAGATGATTACACTTAGTGCATTACATCCTTCAACTATTCTGGCAACAAATTTTCCATTATAAAAAAACTTATAACAAGGTTGGGTAGGATGCAGTGAGATGTGGGCATCGCCGTTGAAAAACAAAAGCGTTTGTTCGACTTGAGAGGTAACCAACTTGGTAAAACTATCAACTTCATATATATTAATATCAAATTGATTTAAATAATATTGATAGATAAAGGTTAATACCAAATAGGAAAAAATGAATTTAACCAAGAATAGCAAAAAAGGTTTGTATTGAATCCAATAATTCTTCACAATTGTAATTTTTAACAAATTTATATAAAAAAAGATGAGCGCAATTAAATACTTTTGTAAAAATAAAAAATATGACTTTCTCCGAATTACAACCTCTAGTTATTGAAATCACAACTGTTGAAAACACCTCTCGAGACGAGAAGCTATTGCAAATTTGTTCACTTTTAGAAGCAAATATTGAACATTACAACTGGGTTGGTTTTTATATTGCAAATCATGAAACTCAAACTTTGCATTTAGGACCCTATGTTGGAGCTCCAACAGATCACACCGTAATTCCATTTGGAAAAGGAATTTGCGGTCAAGTGGCGGTTTCAAATAGTAATTTTGTAGTTCCCGATGTGGCTGCACAAGACAACTATATCGCTTGTAGTTTTACTGTAAAATCGGAAATTGTGGTTCCCCTATTTGTAAATGGGGTAAATATCGGTCAAATAGATATCGATTCAAATACTTTGGATCCTTTTACAACAGAAGACGAACGTTTTTTGGAGTTCGTTAATGAGCAAATTGCAGTATTATTTTAGCATTTAGAATTAGTACAATTCTTTTCGATCTCAACTAATTTTCAGAAAGAATAATATATTTAACTATTTTTCAGATAAAGATAATATATTTGGGAAAAGTTAATTAGCAAGTCTGTAATGCCTGAAGTTACAATCAATTCAAAAAGCAAATTATTTGGAACAATGCCAAATGGCGAAGCTGTTTACAGCTATGAATTGAAAAATAGCAATGGCATTGAAGTCAAAATAATCAATTACGGCGCTACGATTACTTCCTTAAAAATTCCATTAAAAATAGGAAATATCATTGACGTAGTTTTGGGATTAGACTCATTAGAAGACTATATGAAATCCTATGAAATTGGCGGCTCTCCTTATTTTGGAGCTACTGTAGGAAGATATTCAGGCAGAATTAACCTCGGCTTATTTACATTAAACAATAGAGTACACCAACTAGAAAAAAACCTAAATGATCATTCCCTTCACGGCGGCAATATTGGTTTTAGCCAAAGAATTTGGAAAGTTGTAAAAATAACTGAAGGCATTAATCCATCAATAACATTGACTTATTTAAGTCCAAATAATGAAGGTGGTTTTCCAGGTGACTTAAAGGTAGAACTTACTTATACCTTATCGGAAAACAACGAATTGAGTATTGAGTACATCGCCACTACTTCTGAAGATACGATTGTTAATATGACCAATCATAGTTATTTCAATCTTGAAGGACCTACTGAAACGGTGGTAAATCAAGATCTATACATCAACTCCAAAACACTTTTAGAAACCAATGCGGATAATGTTCCAACGGGCATACTTTTGAATGTGGTTGCTACTTCAAATGACTTTTCAAGTGTCAAAAAATGCCCAGATAAAATTGACACCTCTTTTGTATTAAATAAAGAAAATAAAATTGCAGCTTCGCTATACAGTAAAAAAAATAATTTGAAAATGCTAGTTTTTACCGATCAGCCATCAGTACATATTTATGTTGGTGGAAAATATGATGACCAATTAACTGGAAAAGAAAAAATAAAATACCAAAAAAACAGTGGGATTTGTTTTGAGACTCAGAATTTTCCTGACGCCCCAAACCATAAACATTTTCCAAATTCAGTGTTGAAAAAAGACGAAACCTATTTGCAAAAAACAGTTTATAAATTTGAAATTTATTAATTATGGAAAATTCAAAATCCAAAATCATATTGCTTATTGTTTTTACAAGTTCATTACTTCTATCCTATTGTAGTAGTTCACAAACTCCTGATCCAATTCCAAATCCTAATCCAACACCAACATACAATTTTGCCAAAGGAGCAGATGTGGGATGGTTGTCACAAATGGAAGCAACAGGATACCGATTTTACGATACAGACGGAACTGAAAAAAACTGTTTGCAGTTGCTAAAAGATAGAGGAATGAACACCATCCGATTGCGCGTTTTTGTAAATCCATCCAATGACCGAATTAATGGACACTGTAGCAAAGAGGAAACGGTAGCGATGGCGGTAAGAGCAAAAAACTTGGGGATGCGAATTATGATTGATTTCCATTACAGCGATTCTTGGGCTGATCCATCCCAGCAAAACAAACCTGCAGCTTGGGCTTCGCATTCCTTTACCACATTGTTAAGTGACGTTTACAACCATACATTTGAAGTATTAACCGCACTTAAAACTGCCGGAGTAACTCCAGAATGGGTGCAAATAGGAAATGAAATTCCTGGGGGCATGCTTTGGCCTGAGGGAAATTCAACGAATTTTGCCCAATTAGCACAGCTTTTAAATAAAGGTTATGATGCCACAAAAGCGATCGATCCAACGATAAAAGTGGTAGTACATATTGATCAAGGCAATAATAATTCGCGATTTAGATGGTTTTTTGATAATGCCAGAACAAATAATGTGAGATACGATGTAATTGGACTTTCTTACTATCCTTATTGGTTAAATAGCGATTACACAATGACCATTGCCGACCTACAAAATAATTTAAATGATATGGTTTCACGATACAATAAAGAAGTTATGGTGGTGGAAGTAGGTGGAGATTATACCTTGGTTCAAAATACAAAAGACATGCTTACAGCAACAATTAATGCTGTAAGAAATGTGCCAAATCAAAAAGGACTTGGGGTAATTTATTGGGAACCAGAAGGTGAAAAAACGTGGAGCGGTTATCAATTAAACTGTTGGCAAACAAACGGAAAGCCTTCACTA
>CALPNL020000008.1 GCA_943324925.2 Chitinophaga pinensis
GTAACGGGAGGGAATTTGCCCTATTCGAATTTCTCATTATTCAACGGAACAACAACGTTAACTAGCGCTACAGGAGTGTTTTCTAACTTAGCTCCAGGCACCTATACCCTGTCTATATCCGATGCGTTTTCAACCGTTACACTGCCTAACATTATTCTAATTGCGCCAACTGATTTGTCAACTAGTGCGCCTAGAACAATTTGTGCAGGAACTCCTACCACTTTATCCGTAAGTGGAAGTACCTCAGGGGTATTATGGACAGCAAATCCGCCAGATGCCTCTTTAACGGCAGCTAACAATACCAATACTTCTCCCGTAGTTCGTCCAAACCAAACTACAACCTACACCGTCACGTCTATTCGTAATTCTCCTTCCGCAAATATGGTAACCAATGGTGATTTCTCTCAGGGAAATTTAGGGTTTACTTCGGACTATCTATACATTGCAAACGCAGGAACCTCTGGAGTTCAACGAGCCTATGGAGTAGTAACTACGGCCAATGCATGGTTTCAGTTTTTCCCTAGTTGTAATATAGAACATACTTCAGGAACTGGTAAAATGATGGTTGTTGACGGCTCTACCTCCAATGCTGGAGCCGACAAAGTTTGGGGACAAACGATTACAGTACAACCCAATCAAACATATACTTTTTCCTATTGGGTACAGACCGTGGCAATGCCAAATCCAGCCAATATAGAGGTTAAAATAAATGGAGTTGTCTTAGGAACTGATTTAGCTCCTTCTGCAGAATGTAACTGGTCTTTGAGAACCTATACTTGGAACTCAGGAACGGCAACTTCAGCTCAAATTGCTATATTCGATAAAGTGGTCACATCGGCAGGAAATGATTTTGCACTTGATGATATTTCTTTTACAACCAACATAATATGTAACTTATCGAAATCGGTGGTTATAACAGTTACCCCTAGTGTAACACCAACATTCAATCCTGTAAATCCAATATGTGTTGGAGCAGCATTATCTCCATTGCCTTTAACTTCTAATAATTCTATTACAGGAACTTGGTCGCCAGCTCTAAATAATTTAACAACCACGACCTATACATTTGTTCCAACTTCTGGTCAATGTGTTGCAAATGGATCACTCACAATTACCGTAAATCCAATTGTAGCTCCATTATTTACTCCAATAAACCCAATTTGTTCCGGTGCTACTGTATCACCATTGCCTACAACTTCGAATAATTCAATAACGGGAACTTGGTCGCCAGCTTTAAATAATGTAGCAACTACAACTTATACTTTCACTCCATCGGTTGGTCAATGCGCTACAAATGGGAGCATCATTCTTAGTGTAATTCCAAATGTAATCCCCACCTTCACCCAAGTTCCGACCATTTGTGCTGGAGCAGTATTAGCAGCATTACCTACAACTTCAAATAACTCAATCCCAGGGAGTTGGTCACCTGCAATTAATAATTCGTCAACCACCACTTATACCTTTACGCCAAGTAATGGACAATGCGTTACCAATGCTTCGATGACAATAAACGTAACTCCGTTTCCTGAATTTACTATTACTAAAGGTTGCGATGGTAGTAATTTTATATTGAGCGCTGTAGGAATTGGAACTTTAAACGCTAGCTACATTTGGTATAATAATTTGCATCAAAACATTGGAACAGCACCTTCAATTAGAATTACCGTTGAAGGGAATTATAGTTTGGAATTGTCTAATAATGGATGTAGTGACGAAAAACCAGTTTCAGTAACTAACATTCAATGTACTATCCCAAAAGGAATTTCACCTAATGGAGATGGCAACAATGATATTTTTGATTTAAGTAACTTAAATGTACAAAAGCTACAAATTTTTAATCGATATGGAATCGAAGTTTATTCAAAAAGTAATTACACCAATGAATGGACCGGAAAATCAAATTCAGGTGCTGAATTGCCTGACGGAACGTACTATTTTGTAGTTCAATATACAAATGGGAAAACCAAAACGGGTTGGGTATACATCAATAAATAATAATAGCTATTACTACTGCGAAATGAAAAAAATTAATATAATCGTGCTTCTAATATTTTTGACGTCTATAAATGTCAATGCACAACAATCGCCACATTATACGCAATACATGTATAATATGAATATAATTAATCCTGCTTATGCTGGATCTAAAGAAAATTTATCTTTTGGATTACTATATAGAAAACAATGGTTAGAAATTGAAGACGCACCAACTACTTTTTCACTTTCAGGATCGGCACCTATTGGAAAAAATGTAGGGATTGGATTGTCATTAATTTCTGATAAAATAGGCCCCGTAGATGAAAACAATATCTATGGTGACTTCTCCTACACTTTAAATTTAGGTGGCGAACATCGATTAGCTTTAGGGCTAAAAGCGGGAGTTACAATTCAAAAGATTGGACTCTTTAGCGACATTAACAGTTCGCTTCAACAACAAGGAGATGGAGCTTTTACACAAGATTCAAACACGGCAAATCTTAATTTTGGAACGGGGATTTTCTATTATACTAACAAATATTATTTTGCAGCCTCAATTCCAAATATGTTGAATGCTCCACATTTAAATAACGATGGTAATTTTTATCTTGAAAATAAAGTGCCTCATTATTTTGTTACCGGTGGATATGTCTTTGAATTAAATCCAAATTTAAAATTTAAGCCTTTTGCAATGGTAAAATCTGCCTACAACACCCCAACCTCTATAGATGTTTCTGCCAACATTCTTTTTATAGAAAAATTTGAAATGGGTGCTACTTACAGGTTACAAGACTCTTTCGGGATGATGGTAAATTACACGATAACACCTTCATTAAGAATAGGATATGCCTACGATCATATTATTTCAAATTTGAAAGTTACTACGCCGTCATCTCATGAAATTATTTTATTGTTTGATTTAAATTTTCCAAATAAAGTATCTCAATCTCCAAGATTTTTCTAAACTAAAGCTTCCTATATAATGAAAAGAACATATATAATATTGAGTTTTGTATTAGCGAGTTCGCTAGTTTTTGCACAAAACAAAGACACCCAAGTTGCTGATCGGCTTTTTAAAAGGTTTGAATTTATTAAAGCAGCAGAATCCTATCTTAAATTAGTAGCTTCCCAAAATGCTGATGGATATGTTTATCGTCAATTAGCAGATTGCTATTATAATATATACAATACAAAAGAAGCAACTAAATGGTATTCTAAAGCGATAACGCAAAAACAAGATGCGGAAGTGTACTATCGATATGCACAAATGCTTAAAGCAAACGGGAATTATCAAGAGTCAAATAAGCAAATGCAAAAATTTGCAGCCTTGCAACCGAATGATTCTAGAACCAAAATATTCATTGAAAATCCTAATTATTTTCCAGTTTTGTTAGATCAAATTAAATCCTTCGATATAAAAATGGTTGATATTAATTCAGATAAATCTGATTTTGGAGCTTTTTTAGAGGGGAATTCGATTTATTTTACCAGTGCAAGAAATTCTAGTAGCAAAATTTACAGTTGGACAAAAGAACCGTTTTTAGATATCTATAAAGCCAATTTAAATGAAGATGGAACAATCAGCAATATTGAACTTTTAAAAGAGTTAAATTCCAAATATCACGATGGCTCAGTATCAATAAGTCAGGACGGAAATACAATGTATTTTACAAGTGATAGTTTTAGAGAAAATTCTTTTGAAAAAGACAAAGCTAACAAGTTAAAATTAGGAAGAAACAATATTTACAGTGCAAAATTCGTTAATGGTAAATGGGACGAAATTACCTCATTGCCATTCAACAGTAAAGACTTTTCTTCAGGAAATCCAAGTATTAGTAGGGATGGTAAAACACTATTTTTTTCATCAAATAGACCGGGTAGTATTGGTGGTGTTGACATTTGGAAAGTTTCAATTTCTGAAACTGGAAGCTACGGAACACCTGAAAACTTAGGAAATAAAATAAATAGTGAAGGAAACGATAGTTTCCCTTTTATTACCTCTGAAAATGTTCTATATTTTTCCTCTGATGCCAAACAAGGAATAGGCGCAATGGATGTTTATAAAATTGATTTAAATTCAGATTCAGAGGTAAAAAACCTAGGAAAACCTGTAAATAGTGAAAAAGACGATTTTGCCTTTTCATTCAATGAAAACAAAAAAATCGGTTTTGTAGCAAGTAATCGAAATGGCAATGATGATATATTTCAACTATTGCCTGTTTGTAATTATGAAGTAAATACCATAGTAACCAATGCAATCACTGGTGCTATTTTAGCTGAAGCCAATGTTTCTATTTTAGATGATAAAAACAATATAATTTCATCTCTCAAATCGAATAGCAAAGGAGAGGTTTCCTACACTGTAGATTGCGAAAAACCCTATACAATTCAAGCGATTAAAGATGGTTTTGAAAGTAATTCATTTGATGTAAAAGCCAGTAATAAAAAAGGAGGCAGTATTAACATTAGTGCTGCTCTGAATCCAATTACAGCAATTATTACAGAAACAGAAGTTCTATTAAACCCAATTTTCTTCGAATACAATAATAGCAATATTACGCAACAGGGGGCATTTGAGTTGGACAAATTGGTTCAAATAATGAAAAATAACGAAAAGTTAATTATATTTGTAAAATCGCACACCGATAATAGAGGGAGCGATGAATTTAATTTGCTTTTGTCTGATAAACGTGCCAAAGCAACTATTCAGTACGTAATTTCAAATGGAATTGCTGTGAATAGAATATCTGGAAAAGGATTTGGCGAAAAAGAACCAAAAGTAGATTGCAAAAATAATTGTTCTGATGAAGCGAATGAACAGAATCGACGTTCAGAATTCTTGATAGTGAAATAACATAAAAAAACCAGAATGCAATCCAATAAAATGAAAGAAAAAATTAAGCTCTTACTTTTTTCAATTTTAATATCCTTTTTCACTACTATTTCAGCACAAACACTGATTAACGGTAATTTTGAATCTGGAGGAAATGGAGTTGGTTTTTTAATTAATGGCGCTGGATACACACAAATTAATCCACCTACGGGGTCAAGTTTTCAAGGGAATTATGCAATTACTACCAATCCTCAATTATTAAATTCCAACTTTATTTCTGGTGGAGACCACACAACTGGATCTGGAATGATGCTAGTAGTAGATGGAAATACTGTTCCAAATTCAAGATTATGGTCTTGTACCTCAACAGGAGGAGCATTAACCGGATTTACAGCTGGGAGTATATATACATTTAGTTATTGGATAAAATCCGTTTCAAATGAGGTAACCAATAATGCCACCCAAGCCAATATTAATGTATTTTTTGTAAATGCTTCCAATATAAATCCAGCAAGTACTAATAGTTATGCGCCCCTTCCAAGCCAAGGATGGACTAGGGTAAGCTACACTTTTACGGCAACTACCAATAATGCTCTTATTGAATTAAGAAATAACAATTTGAGTGTTTTAGGAAATGACTTTGCATTAGATGATTTTGCAATTACACCAGGAGCACTTCCATTAACTTTATCACAAACTTCTATTAACCCTTCCTGTCCAGTTTCACTAAATGGATCAATTACAGGGGTTGGTGCCGGAGGAATATTACCGTATACTTTTTCATTAGCAACAACTACCTCCACAATTTCAAATTCTACTGGAATTTTTAGCAATTTATCGGCAGGGACCTATACCCTTTCAGTTCAAGATGCTGCAGGAGCATCGGTGCCGCCAATTATTGTGATATTAACACCGCCCAATGATATAACTATTAGTGCCCCTGCTACAATTTGCGCAGGCTCTTCAACCAATTTATCCGTTAGCGGAAGCCCAGACCCGTATTTATGGACTGCAAATCCTCCGGATCCAAGTTTAACTGCAGTTAATAATACTAGCGCTACCCCTTCTGTGACTCCTGCCACAACTACTACCTATACAGTTACTTCTGGTATTGCTGCAAATTCAACCAATCTAGTAATTAATGGAGATTTTTCTATGGGAGATTTCGGGTTTATTACAGATTATGTAAATTATTTACCAGGAACAGTCCCTACCTCTGGAGTTCAAGGAGCTTATGGAGTGGTAACCAATCCAAGAAACTGGTTTGCTCCATTTTCACCATGTACTGACCACACCTCATCAGGAGGAAACATGTTAGTTGCCGACGGTTCTACAACCGGAACTGCTAGAATTTGGTATTCTCCAGCGCCAATTACAGTTATACCTGGAAGAAATTATACCTTTAGTTATTTTTTGGCCGCTGTAGTAAATGGAGGGCCAGCAAAATTAGAAGTATTAATTAATAATGTTCCTATAGGTCCAATAGCAACTGCTCCTTCATCCCCTTGCTTTTGGGAGGAACATTCTTATGTATGGAATTCAGGAACCAATACAACTGCCATAATTAGTATTATTGATAGAGAAGCCTTCGGTAATAATGATTTTGCTATTGATGATCTTTATTTCAGAGAAACCCCAACTTGTATTTATCAAAAATCAGTAACAATCACTGTAAATTCAAACCCTCCACCTTCCATAGGCTCCATCACTCACCCAACTTGTTCAACATCAGGGAGTGTTGTTTTAAATGGAATGCCTACTGGAAACTGGACTTTAAATCCGGGCGGAATTACAGGAAACACCTCCTCCGTTACAATTTCTAATCTTACACCAGGAACCTATAATTATACTGTTATCAATGCCAATAATTGTACCTCTAACCCTGTAAGTGTTGTCATAAACCCAATCCCAAATAGTGTTACGCCCACTTTTAATACTATTTCACCAGTATGTGTTGGCACAAATATCACCCTCCCTTTGGTTTCAACCAATGGAGTTAACGGGACATGGTTCCCAGCATTTAATCCTAATGCGACTACCACTTATACATTTACGCCTAATCCAGGAGCATGTGCCACCCCGACGACATTACAGGTAGCCATTTCACAAATTCCAACCGTTATTGCTACTCCAAACAATGAAACTATTTGTTCTTTGCAGTCAACAGGAATTGAATTAACCAGTTTAATTTCAGCGACTACTTTCAGCTGGACTTCAACGGCAACTGATGTTTCTGGGAATTCTTCAGGGACTGGAAATGTGATATCCGAAGTTTTAACCGCAACTGGAACTTTAGTTGGAAATGTTCAATATACAATTACGCCAACTAATAATGGCTGTTCAGGAACACCAATAAATGTCACCGTATTAGTAACTCCTAAACCTACATTAACCGCAACAGCAGCTTCCAACTCTATTTGTTCAGGAAGCGCTACAGCGATTAACTTAGTTGGGTCAATGCCCAATACTAATTTTAGTTGGAATTTAATTCAAAACAATGTTACCGGAGGATCAATAGGAACCGGAAATGTAATTACCCAAATATTAACTACCGTAAGCAATTCTTCCGGGGAAGCAGTTTATGCAATTACCCCTTCAGTTAATGGATGTAGAGGAATTACCACAACCATTTCTATTATTGTAAATCCAATTCCTGTTGCCGTAATCAATCCTGCAGGGGGTCAAACCCTTTGTTCAGGACAAACTACAGCGATATCTTTTTCGAGTCCAGTTATCAATACTATTTTTAATTGGACTGTAAATCAAACGAATTTAAATGGAACTTCAGCTGGATCTGGAACGACAATTGCACAAGCTCTATCGGTAATTTTACCGTCAGTTGGAACTGCAACCTATGAAGTTACTCCAACCTCAAATGGATGTAATGGAACTCCTGTTCAGGTTTCGGTTAATGTTAAACCAATTCCAAATTTTTCATCAGTTCCTACTCAAGCACCTATTTGTTCTGGCGATACCACTTCAATTGTTTTGTCTCCTAGTCTTTCAGGGACAGTGTTAACATGGACAGTTGTTCAAAACGGGGTAAGAGGCGCTCTAGGTGATTCTGGAACGTCAATTATTCAGGTATTGGAAACTACCGGGGACGATGTTGGAAATGCAATTTACACCATTACTCCAGAATTAAACGGTTGTATTGGCAACCCAATTTCGGTGACTGCTATTGTAAATCCATTGCCGCGACCTTCACTTACAGGAGGCAATATTTGTGTGGATGCACTTGGGGTCTCCTTCACCAACTATACTCTAGATAGCAACCTTAATAATACTGACTATACTTTTCAGTGGTTTTTAAGCGGGGCATTACAACCAGGATCTAATTCTACTTTTGTGGCTTCAGCAGCTGGAAATTATTCTGTAATTGCAACTAATATATTAACAGGCTGCGTTTCTTCAAGCGTTTTCGCAACAATTACCTCATCACTTCCTGCAACAAGTATTTCAGCCGTTGGATCATTTGCTTTTGATCAAAATGCTTCAATAACAGTAACTGCGTTAGATCCAAATCCAAATTATCAATACGCATTAGATTATGGTGCTTTACAATTTTCTAATGTTTTTACTAATGTAAACCCTGGAAGCCATCTAGTTACTGTAACGGATACTAATGGTTGTACCAATTTGAGCACCACCATTTTTATTATTGGTTACCCAACTTATTTCACCCCGAATAACGATGGGTTTAACGATTATTGGAATGTAATTGGGTTGGAAAATCAGCCAACATCTAATATTTACATTTATGACCGTTATGGCAAATTGCTTAAACAGATAAGCTCCAAGAGTTTGGGATGGGATGGAACTTATTTAGGAGCTCCAGTTCCTTCATCAGACTACTGGTTTACTATCGAATATATAGAACCATTGACTACAGATCCTAAAGTTTTCAAATCCCATTTTTCACTAAAAAGGTAAATGTTAACGGCTAGAAATAAGCTCTAAGCTGAACGCTTCCTGTATGGATCGCATTACTATTTTCACTTTTTCTACCTTGGTAATTTAAATTAATATCTAAATAATCGGTGAGGTTTTTTTGAATTAACAACCGCCAAGTACTATTAGAACCCGGTTGTAACCCCTCCAAAATTTCATAGGCAACAGGCGTTAAACTACTGCCCATAAAGCTGTTTTTATAAATAGAAAACTCCCCATTTAGGGTTAGTTTTTTATCTGAAGAATAGATAAAAGAAGTCCCAAATCGGCTTTGAGCCAATGTTTCTAAAGAGCCGATCTTGTTTCTCTTGCTCTGATATTCGTAAAATAAATCCCAACTCGCATTTTTAGAGATTAAATAGGAAATTTTAGGGCCTAGCTGATATCCTTTTAAAAGATAGTTTCTTGCGGAATAATTTTCTGATGTCATCTCTGAATTTATCGTTTTCGAACCAAAATTTAAAAGCCAATTTTTATCATATAAATGAGCGTATTGCAATTGATGCGAATGATTTGAATTTTCTTGAGAACCAACCGACAGTAAGTTTTTAATTCTACCCATCAGAAATGTATAGGTTGTAGAATGCTTTTGTTTGCCTCGATTAAAGAATAAACTGTTTCTAAAACTTGAATTTAAACCTAATAAATGGGTGTCATTAGAGCTAAACGGATTAAAATCGAAATCATCTCCCAAGCGTTTTATTTTGCGCTCCCCAACAAATGCAGTTTGATTGTAGAAATAAGATAAAAAGCGTTTAAATCCTTTTTCATTTTGCCATTGACTCATATTTAATGTCACCGATTGCGAGAATTTATTCTGATGTGTTTTCAGGTAAACTTGATTGGGCAAAAAGATTCTAATGTATTTTGCTTGGTCTATAAATACCGCTACTTGAAACTCCTCCAAGTCTTGAATTCCGTTATTGTTATAATCATTCCAGGAGTACATCCCGCGCCCCGGCTCAACCTCAAGGTAGGTAAATTCTTGTTGGGCAATAGCTCCAGAGTTAGTTTCATAAGCCGTTGTAAGTTGAATTAATTGATTAAAAAACCGATCATTATATAACACTCTAGAATTTAATGAAGGTTCTTCGGTTCTAGATAAATCGGTAAATTTTAAATTTCTATAATTAACAAACACCGATAAATCTCGGCTATCTGTATTAATTAATTTTGATTTTAAATAATAGGACTGAGAACTATTTACCCTTTTAATAATCCCGCTTTGAATACTATCATTGGTTCTATTTAAATAACCCAATTCTACAAATACTTTCGTACTGTCTCCGCGACCTATAAAACCTCCAAATTCAGTAAATTTTTGACTCAAGGCAGAATACAAATTTGTTGACTTTAATTTCTCTTGGTTGTCTTCCAATCGTAAGGTGGCGCCGGCCCAATTTTTTTTAAAATGGTACTTTACTTGAGTTTGATTTCTGATAAAAACTGATGAGGAATAATCGCTGGCACTTTTTAAGAAACTACCTTTATTTTGAATGTTCCAATTTTTCAGATTTATATTTCCATTGACTACTTGACGAGTCCCAGAAAAGCGATCTTTAAAACCTAAATTTTCAAATTGATAGGTAATATCTCCTTTTTCAGGAAGGTGAAAATGCAATCCTGAAACGAGAAAACTTTGCGTTCCCATAGGATTATTTAAATTCCAATCTCGGTCAAATTCAATGGTAAACAACCGTTCAATTGTTTTAAATTGCTTTTGAATTAATTGGTAATTGGTAAAAAAATCTACGTTCCATTTTTTAGAAAATAGTCTTTGTTTAAAATTAATTTTTGCAGCAACTCCATGATTGTCAGAATCATCGATCGAAGAAAATAAGTTATTATCATTATTACTTATTCCAATTTCAAAATCAACATTGGTTTTTTCAGAAGGGTTGAACTTGCCTAATACAGTTGCAATTTGGATTTCTGTTGGAGCAATTAACCGAACTATAGGTTCGTAATTTCCTTGAGGGATCCCATTTATTGGCGCGATATACTGGTATATTTTTCCGACTGCCGCAGCGCTTGATAAAATATAATTTCCTAAATTATTACCAACAAGTGAAAATTTCACATTGTACAATTCATCAGTTGCAATATTAGAATAGACAAAAATTGAGATTCCATTAATAATGGTTTTTTTATAGAGAATTTTATTTTCAGAATAAGTATCCAAGTAGGCTGAAGGCGCCGACATTAAATCTGGATTGTCACCAGCATTTACTAATGTTTGGACTTGCTCAGCAGATAAATTTTGTTGTAAAGGCTGGTTTTTCATATCATTTTCAGAATATAAATACCCTCCAATACTCCATTTTTCGTGCTCTTGCGTAGCTCCGGCATAAGTGATAAAACGGGTATAATTTCTTTCAGAATATTGGTATTCTATGGAAATTCGCATTTCCGAAGTGATAGGAAAAATAGAGGTAAATTTGATTTCACCCGCATTATAATCGATAATATAATCGTTATTTTCTCCTCGCGTTAGGAGAATTCCATTCACATAAACACGTTCAGAACCGGAGATAATCAACACATATAACTCGTCATTTGCTCCCCGTAATTTATACGGTCCTTGATTTCCTTCTTGACCTATAAAGGTGCTTTTCGAATATTTTCCCCTTACCAAAGCTGCCGATGCAAAGACAGTGGTTTTTGAATTGGTGTTTCCAAATTCAAACCGGGAAGACAATCCTTGAACCTTTTTATTGAAATTTAAAAACTTCGAATTTCGATTCTCTAAAAATAAATCCCCTGCTCTTATACTCCATTTATCCGAACTTAATTCGATAAATATTTGGTCAAATTCATCTAATTTTTGAGAGTATCCTGCTTCCTGCAACGGGATGTTATTGTCCTGGATGGAAGCCCTTAACGTCACTTTATCGGAAATTTTTCCTGAAATCTGAAGATCTAAAGCCGAATTTAAAACGGAGTTTTGATTATTTCCAATAGTGATTCCTCGAGTTAAACTCCCAGAAGTTGTTAATCCGTCAAAAGGGATATATTTTTTTGTAGCGGCAAAATTCACTTGGTATAAATCTCCTAAAGAGGCATCGTTACTTACTACTCGGCGTTTATCGTAAATGCTATATTCTTTAGTTAAGAAATCAGGAAATTTTAAAAACCGCACTGTTAAAGTGTCATTATAATTGGTGAAATTAGGTTTAAATGTGAGTAGGCTTTTTTTGAAATCGACTTTATAATAGGAAGTGTCAATGGGTTTTCCCTTGTCATTTTCTAATTTAAAAAAACTAGAATTTAAACTTACGCTGTCCAGCTGGATCCCATTTTTTGAAGCTACTATTTTTTTGGTTTTATAGTGCGTTGAAAACTCTTGCGCCCGGAGCCCTGAGAATGAAATTAATAATAGCAAGTAAAATAACTTTTTCAACATAACAAGGATAACGCACAGACATCAAAAGTAGTGTGTTTTGTTTGAAAAAGCCAAGAATTGAATTTTCAATAACCTAAAGGTCTTTTTAATTTTCTTCTTTGGTGATAATTTGCATGGTTTCGCGACTCACTTGTTTCAACAAAACAATTTTATTTTTTTCGACAATTTGGGCTGCCTTATCATCAAAATGGCGAATGGTAAATAGAGAAACATTCTCGTTATAGGAGATTTTAAACTTCTTTGAAAGTATCGATTTTAGCGAATTAAAATTCCCGAATTTATCATCAATACATACCGAAAAACTAATTGCAGAATTTTGAATCAAACTCACTTTCATTTTATATTGATGTAAAAGCGCAAATATTTCACTTATATTTTCCTCCATAATAAATGAAAAATCAATTGAGGATAGAGAAAGTAACAATTGGTTTTTCTTTAAAATAAAACAAGGCAAATGCGGGTCTAAATCAGCCCCTTTAGATACGCTTGTCCCCGGTAAAGTAGGGTTAATAAAAGACTTTACAAATAATGGAATTTCCTTTTTTTGAAGTGGCTGTAGCGTTTTTGGATGAATTACTGTCGCGCCATAAAACGCCAATTCGATTGCCTCGCGATAAGAAATTTGATTCAATAGCCTTGCGTTTTCAAAATAACGCGGATCGGCATTCATCACCCCTGGAACGTCTTTCCAAATCGTTACACTTTCGGCATTTAAGCAATAAGCAAAAATTGCAGCAGTATAATCGGAGCCCTCGCGACCCAAAGTGGTGGTGAAATTATTTTCGTCTGAACCTAAGAACCCTTGAGTTACATTTAGAATTTTTTTCTTGACGTTTTTTGAAATTAACTTTTGAGTGGTCTCCCAATCAACATTCGCATCTCGGTAATTATTGTCAGTTTTAATTAAATTTCTAACATCTATCCACTGGGTTTTTATTCCCATAAAACCCATATAATGACTTACAATTGTTGTAGAGATTAATTCTCCAAAACTTACAATTTGGTCATAAACAAAATTATAATTTGGGGATTTATTCTGATTTATAAAATGATCTAATTCTGAAAACAGGGAATTTACGTCTTTAAAAACCGCATTTTTATCGTCTTCAAAAAGATCTAAAAGTATTTGATTGTGGTATTTTTTTACTTCTTGAATGGAAGATTGTAATTCCGGAGATTTTTCAAAATAGTTTTTAATAACTACCTCAAGCGCATTTGTAGTTTTTCCCATTGCGGAAATTACGAGTAAAACGTCTTCATATCCAACGGTTTGCAAAACGCTATGTACGTTTCTAATTCCTTCAGCATCTTTTACTGACGCTCCTCCAAATTTAAATATTCTCATTTTTTAAGATAATTATATTTTATTTTTTTCTAAAAAAGTGTCAATTCCATTTTCGTCCATTTGGGCAACAAGCCAATCTTTAAAAACCTTAGCTCCTGATCTTTCATAAAATTCAATTGCTGGGGAGTTCCAATCCAATACATTCCACTCAATTCTTCGAACGCCATCAAATTTGCCTTGAGCGATAACTTCTGAATACAGTTTAAATCCCAAACCCAAACCTCTTTTATCTTCTTTAACAATTAAATCTTCAATGTGAATTGTTTTGCCTTTCCAGGTGGAATATCGATAATAATACAAAACCATTCCCACAACTTCATCATTATCTTCAGCAACAAATGTTTGAAATAAAGGTTTTTCTCCAAACCCATCGCGCTCTAAATCAGCAATGGTTAAAACAACTGCATCTGGTTCTTTCTCAAAAGCCGCAAGTTCTTTTATAAGGCCTGAAACTGCGGGCATGTCTTCTATTTTTCCTTTTCTAATGTACATTATACGATTATTTGGTATAGAATTCTTAATTTGAAACTTGTAAAAAAACAGATTTAAAATTTAAAACACCTATTATTCAGCAAATATACAAATCTGACAAACTATCCAATAAAAATAGATGCATTATCACAAAAATAACGATATTTGTGGAAAATTAACTACAACGTTATAGTAATGGAACAACGCAATAGAACACTGGGAGAATTTATCATTGAAAACCAAAATTCATTTCAATATTCATCTGGTGAATTATCAAGAATTATTAATTCTATCCGATTAGCGGCTAAAGTGGTTAATTATAAAGTAAACAAAGCCGGATTAGTAGATATTATTGGTGCAGCAGGCGAGCAAAATGTTCAGGGTGAAGATCAACAAAAACTTGATGTTTATGCCAATGAAATTTTCATACAAACCCTTATTAACCGGGAGATCGTATGCGGAATTGCTTCTGAAGAAAATGACGAATTTATTACCGTTGCAGGAAACGACAATTGTCATAACAATAAATATGTAGTACTTATGGATCCCCTTGACGGTTCTTCAAATATAGATGTAAACGTATCTTTAGGAACTATTTTTTCTGTTTATCGTAGAGTTTCACCCGTGGGGACACCGGTTACTATAGAGGATTTTTTACAACCTGGAATTAACCAAGTTGCCGCTGGCTATGTAATTTATGGCACTTCAACCATGTTAGTTTATACTACTGGAGATGGAGTAAACGGTTTTACATTGAACCCCGCAATTGGAACTTTTTATCTTTCGCACCCTAATATGAAATTTGCTGAAGACGGCAATATTTATTCTATCAATGAAGGAAATTATATCCATTTTCCGCAAGGAGTAAAAGATTATATTAAATATTGCCAAACGGAAGAAGGAGATAGACCTTATACCTCAAGATACATAGGAAGTTTGGTTTCTGATTTTCATAGAAATATGATCAAAGGCGGAATTTACATTTATCCTACTAGCTCGAAATCTCCAAAAGGTAAATTACGATTGTTATACGAATGTAATCCAATGGCTTTTATTGCTGAACAAGCCGGCGGAAAAGCGTCAGACGGCTTTACTAGAATTATGGGAATTCAACCTAAAGAATTACATGAAAGAGCGCCTTTTTTCTGTGGAAGTAGCAACATGGTAAATAAAGCCGAAGAATTTATGCGACTTGCAAAATTGAGCAAGTACTAATTTAGTAATTGCATCGCCTTTTTGTTTGCCTAAACCATTAACCGGTCCTATTATTTTCAAAATAATTCGTAAGTTTGACATTCATTAAATCTCTAAAACATTACCTATGTCGGATTTTTGGATATATTTCGAAGTTGGAATGCGTCATGTATTAAACCTATTTTCCTACGATCACGTGTTGTTTTTAATTGCGTTGAGCGTTCCATATGTATTTAAAGATTGGAAAAAAATACTTTTATTAGTCTCCCTTTTCACTGTTGGACATACACTTGCATTGCTGCTTTCTGTATATGGAATTATAGTCGTAAAAGTTAATTTGATTGAATTTCTAATCCCTATTACCATATTAATTACCGCTTTATTTCACCTATTTACCGCTGGAAAATCGGCTAAAAATGAAAGCATAAGTGCTATAGGATTAATTACTTTATTTTTTGGAATTATTCATGGTTTAGGATTTGCAACCTATTTTAAATCAATTATTGGAGAAACTTCTGATTCGAAATTATTTCCACTATTAGAATTTGCTACCGGAATTGAAGCGGCCCAAATAATTGTTGTTTTAATAGCATTAATTGCGGCATATTGTGTCCAAACACTCTTTAGATTTTCAAAAAGAGATTGGGCTTTAGTGATGTCTTCATTTGTAATTGGGGTGGTTTTGCCAATGATAATTGAAAGTAAAATTTGGATCAGATAAAATGGAAAAAACAAAGTTAAATAAATACGATAAAGCCTACCTTCGAATTGCCTCTGAATGGGGCCAGCTTTCCTATTGCAAACGCCGTCAAGTGGGAGCAATAATTGTTCGCGATAAAATGATCATTTCTGATGGATACAACGGAACACCCTCAGGATTTGAAAATTGTTGTGAAGATGAAGAGGGATTAACCCAATGGTTTGTGCTCCATGCTGAAGCAAATGCTATTTTAAAAGTAGCGCGTTCAACACAAACTTGTGATGGAGCAACGCTTTATGTGACGCTTTCACCATGTAAAGAATGCAGCAAACTAATTCACCAATCAGGGATTAAAAGAGTCGTTTATCAAAATGGATATCGCGATGATTCGGGACTTCAATTTTTGGTAAAAGCCGGAATCGAAGTAGAACAAATCTCGGATTTAGATTCATAAATGAAAATCAAACCCAATTATTTTCCTGTAGTATTATTTGGGACTTTAGCATTAGGAATAGTGCTTGGGGCAACTCTTAATTTTCCTCAACAAGGCAATTCATCTGCCTCTGAAAATCACAGAAATAAGCTAAATAAATTAATCGATTTTATCGACAATGAGTACGTTGACCAAGTGAATACCGATTCTATTGTTGATCTAGCGGCCTCCAATATTCTTGATAAACTAGACCCCCATTCTGTTTATGTTCCTAAAAAAGAACAAACGCAACTTGCCGAAACCATGAAGGGCGATTTTGTGGGAATTGGAGTTAATTTTTATATGTTAAATGACACCATAGCAGTTGTAAATCCTGTGGTAGGAGGGCCTTCTGAAAAAGCAGGAATAAAATCGGGGGATCGGATTTTGTATGCGAATAAAGAAAAATTATTTGGAAGAAAACTAACTTCGGAAGATTTATATTCTCGATTAAAAGGGGAAAAAGGAACCGATGTTGCGCTGGTGGTTTATAGAAAAAGTGAAAACAAAAAACTTCAAGTCCAATTAAAACGAGATGTTGTTGCTATTGAAAGTGTGGCTGCTGCCGTAATGATCAATCCAACTTTAGGATATATAAAAATCAATCGATTTGCTGAAACTACACATGACGAATTTAAAAAAGGATTGGTTGAATTAAAAAAACAAGGGGCAAAATCATTGGTAATTGATGTTCGAGATAATGGTGGTGGCTACATGGAAATTGCAGCTGAAATTGCCGACGAATTGTTAAAAGACAAGCAGTTAATAGTTTTTACAAAAAATAAAAAAGGGAAAATAGACAAGACCTATGCTACTGAAGACGGGGAATTTGAAACCGGCACCGTCTTTATTTTAATTAATGAAAGTTCTGCTTCCGCAAGTGAAATTTTAGCGGGTGCAATTCAAGATAACGATAGGGGATTAGTAATTGGTCGTCGATCATTTGGAAAAGGGCTAGTTCAACGAGAAATGAATTTCCAAGACGGATCCGCGGTTCGGCTCACCATTGCTAGATATTATACCCCAACAGGGCGTTCCATTCAAAAACCGTATCAAAAAGGAATCGACGATTACAATAGCGATTTTGATAAACGATTGATCGGTGGGGAATTGTATAAAAAAGACAGCATTAAAGTAGATCCGAAACTTAAATATAAAACACCGAAAGGCAAGATTGTTTATGGCGGCGGCGGAATTGTACCCGATGTTTTTGTTCCTTTAGAAGTGGAACATGGCGACGAAGGGGTCGTTTATTTAATGCAATCTGGAGCGGTTGGCTATTTTGTTTTTGAAGAATTAGATAAAAGCAGAAAGCAATTTCAGGGATTGAAACTAGCGCAAGTAGTTTCAAAAATAGACAACGCGGATATTTATTATGAAAATTTCAAAAAATATTTGTCAAAAAACGGGCTGGTTTTAAAATTAGAAAAAGACAAAAAGTTGGTAAAAAGATATTTAACAGCTGAATTTATAAGACAATTATTTGGCGAGAACAGTTATTATTCGCTAATAGTTAAGGAAGATCCGATGATAAAAAAAGTACAAATCCTAAAATAAAGTTCAACTTATTTTTGAATTTTGTCGTGACTTTGAGATTGAATTCCGTTATTCCACAAGGTTAATATGTCGGTTGCCACTGCAGCGCCACTTCCCGCAGCAATAGAAAGTTGACTTCTCCAACCGGCAAGTGTGCCTGCCACATAGATTCCTTCAGTGACCAGATGATCCGTATTTTTTAGTTGGATTCGTTGTTTTTCGGCGACTGCTTTTTTATGTGTTTCTACAAATTCCATTAACCCTTGAATGTCAAAAGTATTCGAGTAACCAATGGCCACCACAATCAATTTTGTAGGGTAGGCATTTTTATTGGTTACCACAATAAAATTTGGAAATTTACCTTCAATTCGGATTACTTTTTCCCCTTCAATTTGATCAATATGAGGGTATAATTCTGATAATTGCTTTATGCTATCTTTTAATAAATCACTTCCTAAAGTTCCAGCCGGAATTCCATAGGCGTTATTAAATAGCGCTTCTTGCAGCGAAGATGTTTTTTGGTGGGTAAAGATTCCTATTTTTTTATTGGCCACAAATGGCTTTTTAACTGACGATCCTAAAACAAGCGCACAGGACATTCCAGACACACCACCGCCAATAATTAAAGTATCGTACATTAGAGAATTATTTAGAACGCTCTTCAATTTTTTTAGACATTCTAAAAATTAATAGAATTAAAACCGCACAAATTGAGGCTACAATTCCAATAAGCGCTACCGAATTTTTACTGTTGAATAAATTCGTATAATCAAGTAAGGTGATGTTAAAAATAATTAGTGCTAAGGCTATAACAACTAATATGGATGTAAATATTTTCATTACTGATCTATTTGTAAGGCGCAAAAATACTAAAAAAAGTAGCTACATAAATAAACCTTTAACATTACTGGCAAATAATTTAACAGCAATAGCTAGAAGTACAATTCCAAACGTTTTTCTAATCACCCCTAATCCGTTTTTTCCCAACATTTTTTCAATTTTTGCTGATGATTTAAGTACTATATATACCACTACAATATTTAATAAAATAGCCACGACAATATTTTCTGTAGCATACTGTGCCTTTAAAGAAAGCAATGTCGTCATTGTTCCGGCTCCTGCAATTAATGGAAATGCGATGGGTACAATTGAAGCAGAACTCGCCTCTTCATCACGATAAATACGAATTCCCAAAATCATTTCTAATGCTAAGAAAAACAATACAAATGAACCCGCTACTGCAAATGAGTTTACGTCTAATCCGATAAGTTTCAATAGTCCTACCCCAGCAAACAAAAATACAATCATGATTATTCCTGCTACAATTGACGCTTTTTCAGATTCAATATGCCCATGTTTGGTTCTTAAATCAACAATAATTGGAATAGTTCCTACTATATCAATTACCGCAAAAAGCACCATTCCAACCGTTGCAATTTCTTTAAAATCGAATTCCATAATTTGTCTGATTTAGAGTACAAAAGTAGCTAATTTTAAAAGAAATTTTCCAAAATGGTTATTATTAAACTATTATTTTATAGAGGTAAATCAAAACTATAGTTATATTTGCGGCATGTTTCAAATAGGAAAAACCATAGTATCTGAGGACATTCTTGAAAAAGAATTCGTGTGTAATTTATCCGCTTGTAAAGGAGCTTGTTGCGTTGATGGAGATGCAGGAGCGCCTTTAAGTCAAGAAGAAATGTTAATTATGGAATCTATTTTTCCAAAAGTAAAACCTTTTTTAAGAAAAGAAGGAATTGAAGCCATTGAAGCTCAGGGCACATGGACCAAAGGCAAAGAAGGCGATTTAGAAACGCCATTAGTGGACGATAAAGATTGTGCCTATGTAATTTATGACGGAGCAACCGCACTTTGCGGCATTGAACAAGCCTACAACCAAGGAGTAATTGACTGGAAAAAACCTGTTTCTTGCCATTTATATCCCATTCGTGTGAAAGATTTTACCGAATTTGCCGCCGTAAATTATGACAAATGGGAAATTTGTGACGATGCCTGTTCTTTAGGAAAAGAATTGGAAGTTCCGGTTTACAAATTTGTAAAGGAAGCACTAATTCGTCGTTTTGGTGATGATTGGTATTTGGAACTTGAAAAAGTGGCTGAAGAAATTAAAAAATAATTTCTTTTATTATTACCTCAAATTTTTTATAAAACAAAAATTTAAAATCCTAGATTTTACGGGACTTTAACAATTTTTATAAATTTTAAATTACTGATAATCAGTTTATTAATAATAAATTTAAAAAATATCTGATGTTGATATGATTGTTAAAAACTAATGCCAATTGTGAATAAGTTTGGCTTTTTTAAACCACGATTATTCACAATCTTTGTAGTTCAAATTTCAAAAATATTTCATCAATTTAATTAGATAAAAGTCAACCAATTATGTCATCAGTAGAACCGATTTTACAAGAAAACAAAAACCGCTTTGTAATTTTCCCTATCAAGCACCATGATATATGGGAATGGTACAAGAAAATGGAGGCTAGCTTTTGGACTGCAGAAGAAATTGATTTGTCTCAAGATATTAATGATTGGAATAATAAATTGAACGACGAAGAGCGCTATTTTATTAAACACATTTTAGCTTTTTTTGCTGCTTCTGATGGGATTGTAAATGAAAATTTGGCGGAGAACTTTGTGAATGAAGTTCAATATGCTGAAGCAAAATTCTTCTATGGTTTCCAAATTATGATGGAGAATATTCATAGTGAAACCTATTCGCTATTAATTGATACTTACGTAAAAGACGAAACCGAAAGAGATGAATTATTCAATGCTTTAGAGGTATTTCCTGCGATTAAGAAAAAAGCGGATTGGGCTTTAAAATGGATTGAATCGGATTCTTTTGCAGAAAGATTAATTGCCTTTGCAGCGGTTGAAGGGATTTTCTTTTCTGGAGCGTTTTGTTCTATATACTGGTTGAAAAAACGTGGTTTAATGCCGGGATTAACCTTTTCAAATGAGTTAATTTCTCGTGACGAAGGAGTTCACTGTGACTTTGCAGTGCATTTACACAACCACCATTTGGTAAATAAAGTGCCTAAAGCAAGAATTCGTGAGATTATTGTAGATGCTTTAAATATTGAAAGAGAGTTTATTACAGAATCACTTCCGGTGAGTTTAATTGGTATGAATGCAGGTTTAATGACTCAGTATTTAGAGTTTGTTGCCGACAGATTACTAGTTGAATTGGGTTGTGATAGAGAATACAATACCTCAAATCCTTTCGATTTTATGGATATGATTTCCCTTCAGGGAAAAACCAATTTCTTCGAAAAGAAAGTGGCAGAATACCAAAAATCGGGTGTGATGAATACCGATTCTCAAGCACAAAAAATTACTTTTGCCGCTGATTTTTAATATA
>CALPNL020000009.1 GCA_943324925.2 Chitinophaga pinensis
AATAAATTCAGGGAGAATTTATTTATTTAATCCAAATGCCGAAGTAGAGCTTTTAAATAGTTAAAAAATGAATAAAAATTATTATGCCATATTAATGGCTGGTGGAGTTGGGTCAAGATTTTGGCCAGTGAGTACAACTGAATTTCCAAAACAATTTCACGACATGCTTGGGTCTGGCGATACTCTAATCCAAAAAACATTTAGTAGATTATCGAAGCTGATACCTGTTGAAAATATTCTAATTCTAACCAACGAAAAATACAACAACTTGGTTTTAGAACAATTACCAATGGTTAAACAAGAGCAGGTATTATTGGAACCTGCCATGCGAAATACGGCTCCTTGTATATTGTATGCCTCTTTAAAAATAAAAAAACAAAATCCAGATGCCGTAATGGTAGTGGCGCCTAGCGATCATTGGATTGAAAACGAAGCCGTTTTTACAGAAAATTTAAAGCAATGTTTTGACTTTTGTTCTAAGGAAGATTCGTTAATGACTTTAGGCATAAAACCGACCTTCCCCAATACTGGTTTTGGCTATATTGAATACAATAAATCGGATAATAACCCCATAAAAACAGTTAGTCAGTTTAGAGAAAAACCGGATTACGAAACGGCAAAATCGTTTCTTGCAAGTGGTAATTTTTTATGGAATGGCGGTATTTTTATCTGGTCAGTAAAATCTATAGTTGATGCCTTTGAAAAATTTCAACCTCAGATGACAGGTTTATTTTTGAAAGGTTTTGAAAATTACAATACCTATTCTGAGGCTGCTTTTATCAATGAAAATTATGCAAATGCTGAAAATGTATCTATCGATTATGCCATTTTAGAAAAAGCTAAAAATGTATATGTATTACCAGCAACTTTCGATTGGAATGATCTTGGAACTTGGGGTTCATTACATGAAAAATTAGATAAAGATGAAAATAATAACGCTGTAGTTAATGCAACTGTTTTGCTAAAAAATTCCTCCAGTAACATTATCAGTACATCAAAAGATAAATTGGTAATTATTGACGGTTTAGAAGATTTTATAGTGGTTGATAAAGACAATGTGTTACTTATTTATCCAAAATCAAAGGAGCAAGAAATAAAAGGTATCGTTGCTAGTTTAAAAAAGTAAATTATTTTCCCATTAGGAAAGCTTCACGCACTTTTTTAAACAAATTTGAAGAATAAACAAAATCTACAATTGCGGGATTGTCAGTTCTAAAGATCTCCTCTTTAGTTCCTTCCCATGCTTTTAGTCCATTTTTGAGGAAGATTATTTTCTCTCCAATTTCCATTACGGAGTTCATATCGTGAGTATTTATTACGGTTGTAATATTGTATTCTTCGGTAATTTCCATGATCAAATTATCAATTAAAATCGCCGTATTTGGATCCAATCCCGAATTGGGCTCGTCACAAAATAAATATTTTGGATTATTTACAATAGCTCTGGCTATGGCAACTCGCTTTTGCATTCCACCAGAAATTTCAGCTGGAAATTTTCCGTTTGCATCAACTAGATTTACTCTTTTAAGAACAAAATTTACTCGGTCTTGAATTTCAGATTTGGAATTATTGGTAAACATTTTCAATGGAAAACCTACGTTTTCTTCCACGGTCATGGAGTCAAAAAGGGCACTTCCTTGAAAAACCATACCAATTTCTGTTCGTAATTCTCTTTTGTCTTCCGCCGATAAATCGGAGTAAATTCTACCATCAAAAGAAATTGATCCCACTTCTGGCGAGTGTATTCCAAGAAGACTTTTAAGTAACACTGTTTTACCAGAGCCACTTTGTCCAATAATCAAATTGGTTTTACCAGTCTCAAAAATAGTAGAAACTCCTTTAAGGACTTTGCTTTCGCCAAATGATTTTTCTATGTTTTTAATTTCTATCATTAGGTCAAAAGAAGTTGCGTTAATATATAATTCACAGCAATAATTGAAACGGAAACCCAAACGAATGAAACGGTACTCGCTTTTCCTACTTCCAGTGCACCGCCTTTCATATAATAGCCATGAAACGAGGGGATTGTAGCAAGAATAAGTCCGAAAATAAATGTTTTTATAAATGCGTAGGCGATATGAAATGGGATGAATTTTTGTTGTAAACCGGAAACAAAATCAGCTTCAGTTCCAAAACCGCCATAAACAGCAGCAATATATCCTCCAAGAATTCCTATAAACATTGAAATACCGATTAAGAAAGGATACAATAAAAGCGCAACTAATTTAGGGAAAACCAAATAATTCAAAGAGTTAACACCCATAACTTCCAAAGCGTCAATTTGTTCGGTAACACGCATGGTTCCGATACTTGACGTGATAAATGACCCCATTTTTCCGGCCATTACAATAGAAATAAATGTAGGAGCAAATTCTAAAATTACAGATTGTCGAGTTGCAAATCCAATTAAATATTTTGGGATTAATGGATTAGTTAAGTTTAAAGCCGTTTGAATCGCTACCACTCCACCTACGAAAAAAGAGATAAATGCTACAATTCCAAGTGATCCAATAATTAAATCGTCAATTTCTTTATAGATAAGCACTTTCATTACCGACCATTTGGTTGGTTTTTTGAAAATTTCACCCCACATAATGAAGTATTTTCCGATTTGTGATATGTAACGAAGGAGCATCATAAAATTAATATATTGGCGAAATTAGCGATAAGTTGTGACTTTTGAATTATTAGAGATGTTAATTTTAATAATTCAACCATTTGATTATTTGTAGACCTTTTCTTTCATCTTTTCCCATCGATAGTTCCTGATAAATTTTGCTTGTTCTTTAGTAACCAATAGTGGTTTATGACTTAATTTCGCTTTCCAAAAACCTTGAATATAATCAAAAAATAACAAAGGTTTCCCTTTCAAAAAAGCTAATTTCAATGAAGCAATTGCGGTAATTAAAAAACCATAACCAATTGAATAAAAAGCTTCGCCCTGCTTAAACCTGGCTGTTTTATTATAATTAGCACCGGTAGGTTTTAAATGTTTAACTTTTAAAGTGGCATCGGTTACTACTTTCCATCCATAGAATTTACAAAGTAATTCATCAACGGTATCCCAACCCATAGCTGGTTTTAAATTCCCAATTTCAAGAAAACACTCTTTTCTATAGGCTTTAAACGCACCTCGAATATGATCTTTATCCGTTAAATTCTCTAAAATCCATTCTCCATTTTTTTCTATATAGGCAAATCCTCCCGCCATTCCAATTTTACCATCACTTTTAAAATGAGCTAAAATGGTTTCAAAATAATTCTTAGGCAAAATCAAATCAGCATCTAATTTTACGACAATATCATAATCTGAATCAATGGTTTCAAATCCTTTATGGAAAGCTTGGATTACTTTACTTCCTGGCATATGTATCGCTTCTGAAGTTTTATTTACCAATGAAATATAGGAATTGTATTTAATGAAACCTTCAACAATTGCCGCCGTTTCGTCTGTAGAATTATCATTCACAACTACCACTTTTGAAGGTACAACAGTTTGTGAAACTAAAGATTCTAATGTCAAAGCAATAAAATCGGCTTCATTGTGAGCAGGAATAATTATGTAATATTTCATTTTTTTATAAAGTCTTCTGCAAATATCATTATTTTTGTAGTGATTAAAAAATAACTTTCATTTGAAAAAGAAAATAGCTGTTGTTATTGTTACTTTTAACGGGGAAATTTGGATTAAGAAGAATTTGATTTCTCTATTTAAATCAAATTATCCTATTGATATCATTATCGTTGACAATGCATCAACAGACGAAACAATTAATATAATACAAGAATTCAGTGCTATTGAACTTATTCAAAATAAAAATAATTTAGGTTTTGGTAAAGCCAATAATATCGGAATTGATTTGGCTCTAAAAAAAGGTGCAGATGCGATTTTTTTATTGAATCAAGATACTTGGATCTTTGAAAATACTATTTCAAATTTAGCAGAAGCCTTATTCGAAAATCCCAATTTGGGCATCGTAAGTCCACTCCATTTTTCTGCAGAGGAATCAATTTTAGATGAAAATTTTAATACCTATTACAATAGATTTAATAAAGAAGAAGACTCCGAATCTCTTCGAATTGTACCATTTGTTAATGCTGCCGCTTGGTTAGTATCGAAAGAATGCCTTTCAAAAACTGGCTATTTTGATCCAATATTTAATCATTATGGTGAAGATAGAAATTATTGTGAACGAGTTAAATACCACGGATTTAATATTGGGGTTGTAAAAAAAGCTGCTATTTGTCATGATCGAATAGTGAAATTAAATTCCAATAAAATAGAATTACAATCTAAGTATTTGGTTTTAAATGAGATGATTAATTGCAATCATTCCCTATTCATTTCGCTTTTACTAGGACTAAAATCGGTTGTGGGTTTGACAAAATTTCATTCTTCAAGTCAAAGTGTATTAAAAACCATTTCTTTGTTTTTTAAACTTCTATTGTATTATTTTAACTTACTTTTGAATATTAGAATGATATTTAAAATCCGAGTGAATTCAATTAAAGGAATAAATGGTGTTTTACCTCTATGATGATGTCTAATAAAGAAACCCACAAACAAGCATTTTTCTTTACCATAATTAATTATGTAGGAATACTTATCGGAATTATTTCTACGCTTTTCATTTATCCTAAAAATAAAGAAATGCTTGGGATTTTTAGATACGTTGAATCTTTAGCGCAAATATTATTCCCGATAATGCTTTTAGGCGCTTCACAAACGCTTATCAAATTTGGACCGAAATTAGATTCCAATCAAGAAAAACAGCTATTTTCTTATAGTATTTTGTCCATTTTTTCAATTGGACTAATTTTACTTTCTTTAATTGGATTGGCTTCATTACTTCCCGCTTTATCAGGATTTAAATATATCTATTTGGCTTTCCCAATTGGATTGTCACTCGCTTTAATCGATTTATTTAAAAAGCAATCAACAATAATTGGAAAAATAGCAATCCCTACATTCTTTGATAATATTATCCCAAAATTGATATTACCATTGGTTTTTTTATTGGTATTAAACCAATTTTATACGATACAAGAATCGTTACTTTTCTATATAATTTCCTATACCTTAATAGTTGTTTTAATTGGGATTTACCTGTTTTATTACTTCAAACCAAAATTTGAATTCGATTTCAAATCGTTATTTTCAAAAATTAGTAAGAAAGAAATGTACCGCTTTTCAATGTTTGCTTTTGCTGGAAGCCTAGGATCTGTATTTGCATTTAGAATTGATTCCATTATGATTCCAAAATTCATTTCTATGGAGGCAAATGGTACTTTCAGCATAGGAGTAACATTGGCTTCAGCCCTCGCGATTCCTGCTACTGGAATTTTTATTTTGTATGCACCAATAATTTCAAACTATATAAAAAATAATCAAATTTCGGAACTGGATTTAAAATACAAGGAGATATCTAAACTTCTCTTCTTTATTGGCGCGCTACTTTATAGTTGCATTTTCTTAGGTATTGAAAATTTATTTATGTTGTTACCCACACATGAAAATTTAATGGGTTCCATTCCTGTGATTCTAATTCTCGGATTCAATGTTTTGATCAATATGGGAACTGGTTTTAACGGAGAAATTATTACCTATTCTAAATATTATAAATTCAATTTGATCGCGATTGGGTTGCTAATAGTATTGAATATTTCTCTCAACCTACTCTTTATTAAAGTACTAAAATATGGTATTGAGGGAGTTGCAGTAGCATCATTGATTTCAATGTTGCTGTTTAATTTTTCAAAATTGCTTTTTATTTATAAGAAATTCCAAATTTTACCTTTCGATAATTCGTATATAAAACTGATATTGGTGTTTGTGGTAGTGCTATTTATAAGCTACAATTTACCAATTTTAAACAGTCCCTTATTGAATTTAATATACAAAACTTTATTTTGCTTGTCCTTGAATCTATTGGTTATTTACAAACTAAAATTAGTTTATTCATACAATTTTTGGTTTGAAAGAATGCTGCAAAAATTGCGATTCTAGTACCTATAAACGAATGCATTAATGTTCATTCCAGCGCCTACAGAAGCGAAAAGTAAAACATCCCCTTTATTTATTTCATGATTTTCAAGTTGGTTATTAACCAATAAATCATATAATGTTGGTATGGTGGCCACACTACTATTCCCTAAAAAGTTAATACTCATAGGCATTATTCCTTCCGGTGGAGTTTGGTTGTATAATTTATAAAAACGGTTAATTATAGCTTCATCCATTTTTTCATTGGCCTGGTGAATTAGAATTTTCTTCACCTCCTCAATTGCAATTCCGCTTTTTTCCAAACAACTTTTCATTGCAGTAGGAACATTGCTTAAAGCAAATTCATAAATTTTTCTACCGTGCATTTTTATGTAAAAAACATCCGGATCTAAATCCGTATTATATGATTTTCCATAAAAAAGGTAGTCTTTTTCAGTATAGGTATAAGAAGCGCTTTCATAGGATAATATCCCAGAGTTTTCATCGGTGGTTTCTACAATAGTTGCTCCAGCTCCATCAGCATAAATCATTGAATCTCGATCGTGAGGATCCACCACTCTTGACAAAGATTCAGCGCCAATAACCAAGCATTTATTGGCCATCCCTGATTTTAGTAAGGCATAAGCTTGAAGCATTCCTTCTATCCATCCTGGGCAACCAAAAAGAATATCAAAAGCAACACATTTTGGGTTTTGAATTTGCAATTTATTTTTTACGCGAGCCGCTAAACAAGGTAAAGCGTCCGATTGGATGGTACCGCTTTTTATATCTCCAAAATTATGGGCAACTATAATATAATCTAAGGATTCTGGATCAATTCCTGCATTTTTTATGGCTTTTTCAGAAGCTAAATAAGCCATGTCAGAAGTAATTATCGAGGGTTCCGCATACCTTCTTTCATCAATTCCAGTAATCCCTTTAAATTTCCCAATTACGGTTTCATTGCTGTAAGCAAATGGCGTCCCATCTTCATTCATAAACTGATGTTTCCCAAAATCTAAATTGCTTACAACTATTTCTGGGATGTAACTTCCAGAACCTGTTATTTTTATGTTCATCGTTTTGAAATATAATTACAAGCTAATTTAATAATTAAATTTGTCAATTAACGATAAATTAAACTTGGAAGGAGTGTAATTATGAATTAAGCAATTTTTGAGTTCAATACGTATTGATTATTTATTTTTATTATCAATATTAATTTTAATTTGCATTATCGTAGCTAAACTTAAGGCTTGCGTTTTGATTTTTTCCGCATTATTTCCAATAAAATTTTCATCAACAGTAGCATTAAAATAGTTCAACCAAATAATAAAAAGTTCTGGCGTTAACTTTTCTTTTTCATTAATATCCAAGTGGATCTTGGTAAGATTATTGAAATAACCGCCAGTATCAAAAATTGCTTGTGACCAAAAGGTGACTAATATAGGCAAATGTTCTTCTAGCTTAATTTTTACCACATCCGTAAATAGGTAACTTATTGAGGAATCGGATAATAATTTTTGATAAAAATGATCTACTAAAAAATATAAGTCGTCTTGTGTTTCTATGTCTTTCATATTCAAATATAAAAAAATCCATCTCTAAATTTTACTTTGGAGATGGATTTAACTTATTAATTATTTTGTTTTAATTTTCCATGTAGGCTTCAATTGGTGCACAAGAACAAACTAAATTTCTATCACCATAGGCATCATCCGTTCTTCTAACGGTAGGCCAAAATTTATTTTCAGAAATATAATCTAATGGAAAAGCCGCTTTTTCACGGGTGTATGGGAAATTCCAAACATCAGCAGTAACCATCATTAAAGTATGCGGGGCATTTTTCAAAACCGTATTGTGGTCTTCTATTGTGCTTGCCTCAATTTCTTTTCTAATTTCTATCATTGCATCACAAAAACGATCCAACTCTTCTAAATTTTCACTTTCTGTAGGCTCAATCATCATCGTTCCTGCTACTGGGAAAGAAACGGTAGGCGCATGAAAACCATAATCCATTAATCGCTTTGCAATATCGGTAACTTCAACTCCTTTTTGCTTGAATGGTCGGCATTCAATAATCATTTCGTGAGCCGCACGTCCCATTTCGCCAGAATATAAAGTATCATAATGACCGTTCAAACGCTCTTTAATATAATTGGCATTTAAAATTGCATATTTAGTAGCATTGGTAACACCTTCTGCTCCTAACATTGAAATGTATCCATAAGAAATCAAACATACTAATGCAGAACCCCAAGGTGCTGCAGATATTGCCGTGATGGCGTTTTCTCCTCCTGTACAAACGACAGGATTTGAAGGTAAAAACGGCACTAATTGAGGCGCAACACAAATTGGTCCAACACCAGGCCCTCCTCCACCATGTGGAATTGCGAATGTTTTGTGAAGGTTCAAGTGACAAACATCGGCACCAATTGTAGCAGGATTTGTTAATCCTACTTGTGCATTCATATTCGCGCCATCCATGTAAACCTGACCTCCATTATCGTGAATTATTTGAGTAATTTCTCGAATAGCACTTTCAAAAACTCCATGCGTAGATGGATAAGTAACCATCAAACAAGAAAGTTCGTCTTTGTATAAAATTGCTTTTTCGCGCAAATCATCCACATCAATATTTCCGTTTTCAAGCGTTTTAGTAACTATCACTTTCATCCCTGCCATCGCTGCCGACGCAGGATTTGTTCCGTGTGCCGAAGATGGAATTAAGGCAATATTTCTATGGTGATCTCCACGGGATTGATGGTAAGCACGAATAACCATAAGTCCAGCATATTCTCCCTGAGCACCAGAATTTGGTTGCAAAGTAGTTCCTGCAAAACCAGTGATTTCATTTAATTGTTGTTCTAATTTAGTCAACATTTCTTTATAACCTTGCGCTTGATCTAAGGGAACAAATGGGTGAATATTATTCCACATTGGATTACTCAAAGGCAACATTTCAGCAGCAGCGTTCAATTTCATAGTACAAGAACCAAGAGATATCATGGAATGATTCAAAGCCAAATCTTTTCTTTCTAACATTTTGATGTAACGCATCATTGCAGATTCTGAATGATATCTATTGAAAACTTCATGTTTTAAAAATTCAGAAGTTCTTTCTAAATGTTCTGGAAAATGATTGGTAGAAGTTAATTCTTGAATAGCAATTGCCTTAGTTCCATTTGCAGCAGCAAAAATTGCAAGAATATTATTTAAATCGGAAATACTGGTTGTTTCATTTAAAGAAATTGAAACTGAAGTATCGTCTATATAATAGAAGTTAATTTCATTTTGCAATGCCAATTCATTCACTTTCTTAGCATCTGCTTTTATAACTATGGTGTCAAAAAAGGCATTATTGGTTTGTTCATAACCTAATTTTTTCAACTCATTTGCTAATGTAGCTGCAGCGGCATGCACTTTATTTGCAATATATTTTAAGCCTTTTGGTCCGTGATAAACTGTATACATTCCTGCCATTACTGACAATAATACTTGTGCTGTACAAATATTTGAAGTCGCTTTATCTCTTTTAATGTGTTGTTCGCGAGTTTGCAGTGCCATTCTTAACGCTCGGTTTCCATTAGTATCAACAGTAACACCGATGATTCTTCCTGGCATACTTCTTTTATGCTCTTCTTTAGTAGCAAAATAAGCCGCGTGCGGACCACCGTAACCTAAAGGAATTCCAAAACGTTGTGTGGTTCCTAAAACCACATCTGCACCCATTTCACCTGGAGGAGTTAATTTTACTAGGCTTAATATATCTGCGGCAACGGCAACTTTAATTTCATTTTCTTTTGCTTTTGCAATAAATGAAGCATAGTCATGAACTTGTCCAAATTTACCTGGATATTGCAAAATAGCACCATAATAATCAGTTGAAAAATCAAAAGTTTCGTGATTTCCAACAACCAATTCTACGCCGATAGGAGCTGCACGAGTGATTAATACTGATAATGTTTGAGGCAAAATTTCTTCAGAAACGAAGAATTTACAGGTGTTATTTTTCTTTTGATCACGAGTTCTAACATCATATAAAAGGGCCATTGCTTCTGCAGCAGCAGTACCTTCATCCAACAAAGAAGCGTTGGCAATTTCCATTCCTGTTAATTCAATAACCATGGTTTGAAAATTCAAAATTGCTTCTAAACGTCCCTGTGCAATCTCAGCTTGATAAGGAGTGTAAGCGGTATACCATCCTGGATTTTCGAAAATATTTCTCTGAATAACCGCTGGAACAATCGCTTGATTGTACCCTAAACCTATGTAAGTTTTAAACACTTTATTTTTATTTCCCAATTCAGCAATATGATTTGAAAATTCATATTCCGTCATTGCAGGTGCTAAATTCAATGGTTTTTTTAATCGAATATCTTCTGGAATAGTTTCAAGAATCAATTGATCAAGTGACTCGGCACCAATTGTTTTTAGCATATGTTGAAGCTCATTTTCATTTGGTCCAATATGTCTTAAAGCAAAAGCATCTGTTTTCATATTTTTAGTAAAAGTGTTGTTGTTATTTTGAAGTGCAAATTTATGTATTAAATTCAAAATTTTACGGGATTTTAATCCCAATTTTTAAGTATTTTTCAACTAAAAGCCATTCTTATTAACAGTTTAATTATTTTTGTTTAATGAAGCAATTGAAACAACTTTTTGATTTTTACCTTGATTCTAGTATTCATGTTGCTTTATCGTGTTTTGCGCTTGTAAATTACACTTATCTAATCTTAAACATTTCTATCAACTACTCCGTCGCATTATTTGCTTTTTTTGGAACAATTGCAGGCTATAATTTTGTAAAATTTGATGCTTTGGCTCGAGCCAGAAAAAATAATATGAGTTGGAAATTGAAAGCAATCGCTGGATTGAGTTTTCTCTCTTTACTTATCGGAATTTACTACTTCCTAGAGCTTCAAAAAATCACACAAATTATTGCGTTTGTAGTATTAATATTAACCCTATTATATACCTTACCCTTTTTTCCAAATAAAAGAAATGCCAGAAATTGGGCTGGTTTTAAAATTTATATTGTGGCTATTTGTTGGGTTGGGGTGACTTTATTTTTGCCAATTCTAAATTCTGGTTCTACAATACCAACTGAAATAGTACCACTTATCCTACAGCGATTGCTTCTAATTTTTTCTCTAATATTAATTTTTGAAATAAAAGATTTAAAAAATGACGATCCACATTTAAAAACAGTACCGCAACAAATTGGGGTGAAAAATACAAAAATGCTCGGTTTCGTTTTGTTGGCTATCTTCTTTGGATTGGGATTATTAAATAGCAATTTTCAATTTTTAGACTTGCAAATAAATTTATTAATAGCTATTATAATTGGATTTTTTCTATTTTTTTGTAATGAAAATCGATCCAAATATTACACTGACTTTTGGGTAGAAAGTATTCCTATTGGTTGGTGGCTATTGTATCTTTTTACAAAATGAAAAACCGAAGCAATCACTTCGGTTTTTTTGATTAAATCAATCCTGCTCTTTTTAACAATGCATCTGATTTTGGTTCTTGACCCCTAAATCGCTTATATAAAACCATTGGATGTTCTGTTCCGCCTTTAGAAAGAATATTATCTTTGAATTTCATGGCTACCTCAGCATTGAAAATTCCATTTTCTTGAAAATGTGCAAAGGCATCAGCATCGAGAACCTCAGCCCACTTATAACTGTAATATCCTGATGAATATCCACCTTGAAAAATATGTGAAAATGCGGTACTCATTGCATTTTCTTTCACCTCTGGATACAATTGGGTAGCTGAAAATTGGGCTGTTTCAAAAGTTTTTACATCCGTAATTTCGGTAGGATCTTGCCCGTGCCAGCCCATGTCTAACAATCCAAAACTCAATTGACGCATTGTTGCCATACCTTCCTGAAAGCTGGCGCTTTCTTTAATTTTTTGTACTAATTCTATAGGAATCAATTCGTTTGTTTGGTAATGATGTGCAAATAAAGCCAAGGCTTCTGCCTCATAACACCAGTTTTCCATTATTTGACTTGGCAATTCTACAAAATCCCAAAATACACTTGTCCCTGACAAACTTGGATAAACGGTATTGGCTAAAATCCCATGCAATCCGTGACCAAATTCGTGAAACAAAGTGGTAACCTCATTAAAAGTAAGTAAAGAAGGTTTCGTTTCGGTTGGCCTTGTGAAATTACAAACATTGGAAATGTGAGGTCTTTCATTTTTATTATCCAATACAAATTGTGATTTAAAAGAGGTCATCCAAGCCCCATTTCTTTTTCCTTTTCTTGGAAAAAAGTCAGCGTAAAAAATCGCTACCAATTGGTTGTTTTTATCGTTTACTTCAAATGTTCTAACTTCTTCGTGGTATTTATCGATATCAAAAATCTCCTTGAATGTAATCCCATAAAGTCTTTCTGCGATAGTAAATGCTCCATCTAAAACCTTCTCCAATTGGAAATATGGTTTTAGAATTTCATCATCTAAATTAAACAATTGTTGCTTTAATTTTTCAGAATAATAGGCCCCATCCCACTTTTCCAATTGGTCTATACCGTCTAATTTTTTTGCAAATGTGGTCAATTCTTCAAATTCTTTTTGAGCTGCTGGCTTGGCTTTTTCCAATAAATCATTTAAAAATGAAATTACTTGCTCTGGTGTTTGCGCCATACGTTCTTCCAAAACGTAATGCGCATGCGTTTTATAACCCAGTAATTGCGCTCTATCAAAACGCAATTTGGCAATTTTAAGAACGATTGCTTGATTGTCAAATTCGTTATTTTGAAAGGCCTTTGACCCAAAAGCAAGGGTCATTTTTTTTTCTTAATTCTCTATTGTCAGCGTAAGTCACAAATGGAATATAACTAGGATGATCTAAAGTAAAAATCCAACCCTCTTTACCTTGGCTTTTAGCCAATAAATGTGCGGCTTCTATAGCGCCTTCTGGCAATCCAGAAAGATCTTTCTGCTCGGTGAGGTGCAACTGGAAAGCTTGGGTTTCAGCCAATACATTTTCACCAAACTGCAAACTTAGTTTAGACAATTGTAGGTCTATTTCTCGTAATTTGCTTTTTTTATCTTCTGATAAATTCGCGCCATTTCTGGAGAAACTCTTGTATTTTTTATCTAAAAGTGTTTTTTGTTCGGTGCTTAAATCAAGAGATTCTTTATTATCGTAGACCGCTTTTACTTTTGCAAATAACGCTCCGTTCAGTCGAACATCGTTTCCAAATTCTGATAATAATGGAGAAACCTCTTGAGCGATTTTCTGCATTTCATCACTAGTTTCTGCCGAATTCAAATTGAAGAAAATACTCGATGCTCTATCCAAAATAGCGCCTGTAAATTCCAAAGCTTCGATTGTATTTTCAAAAGTAGGAGTTTCAGGATTATTTACTATTGCATCGATTTCTGCTTTCGCAATTTCGATACCTTTTATTATTGCTGGAAGATAATCTTCATTTTTGATTTTAGAAAAAGGTGCTGTATTGTGTTTGGTAGTAAAATGCTGAGTTAAGCTATTCATGTTTATTTTAATTATTTATATCACGAAGATTCAATGAAAAGACACTAAATATCAGAAAAATATAGCCGCAAATAATAGATTTTTGAGCAACTTCCTTATTTTCTTTGAGTGTCTTTGTGCAAGAATATTATTTTTTAAGATTCTCCGAAGATTTATTTACAGCATCTTTCAGGCCTTCTTTGTACAAAATAATTTTATCCAATACGCATTTGTCTTGCGTACCCACAATTTGAGCAGCAAGAATTCCAGCATTTTTTGCTCCGTTTAAAGCTACGGTTGCAACAGGAACTCCACCCGGCATTTGTAAAATAGACAAAACCGAATCCCAACCGTCAATAGAATTACTTGATTTTATAGGCACCCCGATAACTGGAAGTGGCGACATTGACGCTACCATACCTGGTAGATGAGCCGCTCCACCTGCTCCGGCGATAATCACTGAAATTCCACGAAAATGAGCATTTTTACTAAAATCTACGAGTTTGTCTGGAGTTCTATGTGCCGAAACAATATCCACTTCTGTTTCAATATCAAAACCATTTAAAATGTCAATTGCATCTTGCATTACTGGCATATCGGAAATACTTCCCATTATTACGGCTACTTTCATAAATTTACTATTTTTAAGATATTACTCTAATTGTATTCTTAACGTTTTCGGCAATTTTTCTGGCTTCATCCATATCCTCATTTACAATAGTCACGTGTCCCATTTTTCGAAAAGGACGCGTTTCTTTTTTTCCGTAAATATGTGGGGTAACCCCATTCCAACCCATTATAGTTTCTATGTTTTCATAAATCACATTTCCAGAATGCCCTTCTTCACCAACCAAATTCACCATTATTCCCGCTACTTTACTATCTGTATTACCTAAAGGCAAATCTAATATGGCTCTGATATGGTTTTCAAATTGTGAGGTAAAACTTGCTTCTATAGTATGGTGTCCCGAATTGTGTGGACGTGGTGCTACTTCATTAACGATAATATCGTCATCGATCGTTTGAAACATTTCGACCGCTAAAAGTCCAACATGATTGAATTTCTCTGAAACATTTAAGGCAATTGCTCGCGCTTTTTCAGACACTTTATTGTCAATTCGGGCTGGACAAATTACATATTCTACTTGGTTTGCTTCAGGATGAAATTCCATTTCAACTACAGGATACGTTTTTATTTCTCCCGACACATTTCTACAGACAATTACCGACAATTCATTTTTAAAAGGAATCATCTCTTCTGAAATACATTCTACATTCGGCAAATTTTCTAAATCGGATAGGGTTCGGATGATTTTTACTCCCATTCCATCATAACCAAATTCAGTGCATTTCCATACAAATGGCAATTTCAGATTTTGAGAACCCGCTTTAAGTGCCTCTAAATTTTCAAATCTTTTATAGGCAGCAGTTGGAATAGTATTATTGGAATAAAAATCTTTTTGAATACCTTTATTTTGAATTAATCGCAATGTTTTTGGAGATGGAAATACTCTAATCCCTTCGCTTTCTAATTTTTCTAAAGCATCAAGGTTAACCAATTCAATTTCGAAAGTTAAAACATCAACTTGTTTTCCGAAATTATAAACAGTATCAAAATCCATTAAATTTCCTTGAAAAAATTTATTACAAGCTATTTTACAAGGGGCTTCATTACTCGGGTCGAGAACGAAGGTTTGAATGTCGAATTTTCGCGTATCAAACAACATCATTTTACCTAACTGACCTCCGCCAAGGATTCCTAGTTTAAAATCGGATGAAAAATAATTCATTAAAATAAATTTTTCACAAAGATACTTTAAAAGAGTAAAAATAAAAAGTTACGCTATTTAAATTATCTACGGACAATTATTCTCTTGGTAAAACTACCATTATTGGTTTCTACTTTTAAGGTATAAATTCCGGTTGCTAAATTTTGAACATCAATTGAATAACTATCTGATGTCATTGGATTTCTGTATGTTGCCACCAATTTACCATCCAAAGAATACACATAAACTATATTTATAGAATTATTAATGGAATTAATATTAACCGTTTCTACCGTTGGATTCGGATAAACTACTATATCATTTCTATTTCCAAAGTCGTTGGTAGACAGCAAAGTACTCGAATAACAATTTGACGGAACAGCAAATTCCGTTTTTATCATATTACTAACTTTATTATTAGCGTACCCTTGATTTGTAGTGTTATTATAAAAAGTTAAATCTAATGTTTGATTGCTCGTTCCAAACCAATCTTGGAGAATCGTACTAAAAACTCTACGGTAATCGTGCTGCACTGTTTGCACTTGGAAATTATTAGCCGCAACTGCTTCAGAAAGATTAATATTGGTTCCAGAAACTCCTGGATTTATAGATTTTCCAAAAACGAACATTGGAGCAATTTCACCGTGATCGGTTCCTAAATTTCCATTTTCACCAGCTTTTCTTCCGAATTCAGAAAATGGAACTGCAATTACATCATCGCCTAAATTCTGATTATTTAAATCGGTAATAAAAGCATCAATCGCTTCTGATACTTGTGTCAATAAATTGGCATGAGTTCCTAAATGAGTCGTTGTGTTGGAAGCTACTTGAATATCATGAGTGTCAAAACCACCTATTTTCACCAAATAAACTTTTGACTGTAAACCGCCAGAAATAAATTTAGCTACCGTTTTTAATTGGTTAGACAAACTAGTTGAAGGATAGGTTACATTTGTAGAATTGGTTCCTCTACTAAACGCGGTTGAAATACTTTGGGCATAAAGATTTGTTTCGGCATCACTCGCCAAAATAAAACGGATTAAATCTCCGTATTCAGAATTTGGAATTGAGGTTGGCGGCGCTCCTCCCAAACCATTTAATACCGAATAAAAACCAGCAGGATCTTGCCCATTAATATTAATTGACATGCCATGTTCCACTTCTCCGTGGAATCCTAATGAATTATCGCTACTTCCTAATTGAATTCCAAGAGGAAAGTTTGCGGTTAAGAAATTACTGTAATAATTTTCTAAAAAACGACCTATCCATCCGCTATCAAGATTATTATTAGCAGAAGTTCCGTCGCCTCCAGTCAGCCATAAATCGGTGGATTTAAAGTGAGATTTATCTTGAGAAGTATAGCCAACCCCTTGAACCACCCGCATTAATCCGCGGTCATACAAACTTTTAAAACCTGACAATGAAGGGTGAAGACCAATTTGATTTTCTAATGGTAAGGTATCATCTAAATTTATTACTCCATTGGTCAAACCTGTATTATTCAATTTTATATTGGGACGTAATGCTGCATAAGCATCGTATTGATTTAATGGTACCACGGTATTCAAACCATCATTTGCACCAGATAATTGTACCAATACTATTTTTTTTGCATTTACATTCGGACACGAAGTCATTCCTGCCGATTTAAACAATGCAAATACTTCTGTTGGCAAAAGCGATAAGGCACTTGCTGAAGCGGTTAGCTGAATAAAACTCCTTCTTTTCATATTTTATAGTATTAAAACATTTGAGATTCTGGTGCTCTCAAAATATTTGTTACCAATAATTTTAATCTTGATTCAACCACCGTATTTACTCCGGTAGCTACATAATCACTCCATGCGTTTGTCCAATAAATATTTGACATCCCTTGAAGTAAAAAAGTACTCATGAAATAGTTCACCCTATTGGTATCTGGATTTTGAGCAAAAAGCGTGTTACACAATTCAGAGGTTAATATAAATGGATCGCTTGCAACAGAAATGATATTTCCGTCCCTTACTACGCTTGAAATATTAATTTTAGTAATAATCGTGGCATTTCCACTAATTCTGTTAATCCCATCCAATAACGATTCTCCTAAACGGTATCTTGAAATTAAATTGGTTGCAGAAATCCAATTTTTATCAAAACCGGGAGCTTGATAATAAGCGGGGTGACCTGCGACATTTTCTGGATTAAAAAGCATCATATTCGATCCGGTTAAAAAACTACCGTACACAAAAAGCGTCCAAAATTTGTAATAATAGTCGTAGGCGCTAGTATTCGGATTTGAAATAGTAGCCTTTAAGAATGTAGAAATTTCTGAAAGTTGATTTAGTGGCGATTTTATCATTCCACCGATGGTTTCATTAGTTGAATCGGAGTCGTCTAAATCATAGAAATGCTTACTTTCTAATAATTTTCTTATTATCGGTGCAATTTCATATCCGTTATTGTAAAATTCTTGGGCAAGAGGGGTAATTATATCGGTTTCAACTTCAGAAGTTATGGTCCCTTTTACAAAATATATGTACATTTTACGACAAATATTTTTGGCCGTTGCTTGTTGGTTAAAAACCATATTTACAAAATCGTTCAACTCCGTATCCATACCCACATCTGTAGTTGCAGCAGTAATTACAGTATTGTTAAAGGCGCTACTGAAAGTTTTAGGGCTCGTGTGATGATACGTATAAACATTGTACCCTTTGGGTAATGAAGTATCTGGATCTATTACTGTCCTGGTATTCATTCTTCTAAAACCTGTTAAAACTCGAGCTGCTTGAACAACATCTGCTTCTGTATAAGTGGTATAATTTCCAACCCCAATTTGAGGTCCTTTACCGATGGTAAAAAGTTCTAAAAACTCCCTTGCATAGTTTTCATTAGGTGCGGTTCTAGTATTTGCCGTATTGTTTAAATAATACAACATATTATTATTCAGCGTCATTTTTTTAGCCAAGGTTTTATAATTCCCATAAGAATAGTATAAAAGCAATCGGATGTAATCATAAAAATCAGTTGCTGAAGAAGAAGCATCAATTTCTACTGTAAAACAAGTAGATAAAAAATGTGATAATTTATATTTTAAATTAGGACTATTTATAGCATTATACCACCACCATCCTGCAACTATCCCACCTTTTCTTGATTGTCCAGCAAAGGAAGTAGCCAATGCAGTCGATTCTGTCCAAAACCCATCTGGTGCAGTAGTAGGAATGGGATCGTAGGGCAAACTTACTACAGGAGCGCTAGTTGTTAGTAGCAAGTTTAACGCTTGATTTGGCGTTAAAAGTGCATATTGATCAATCAATGATTTATGATAGGTAAAAGAAGCGCGTCGTAATAAATGTTTTGCATTCCTTTGCCCTAAAACGCCGGTATGTTGGTCTAATGATGCCATAATAAGACTATTTTTTCCTTTAAAAGGATAAAAATAATAATAATAATTAAATTAATTTAACATTTAGTAAATAAGTTACTTTCAATTAATTCATTTATAGGCATTTATTAGTTAGAAAAATAAAATAAATAGGCGCTTTATCATTTGTAAAATGGGAATTCTATATCTTTGCAGCTTATAAATTTTCAGAAATTGATTCAATTACACGACAAACAATTTGTTCTTTTTATTTCTTCTCAAGAAATAGATTTTGCATTAGCTACAATGGCTTCTCAGGTAGAAGCGGATTTTGCTGATGAAATTCCTGTATTTGTTGGGGTTTTAAACGGATCTTTTATGGTAGTTTCTGATTTTATGAAACACTATAAAAAACCATGTGAAGTGAGTTTTATTAAATTAGCCTCTTATGAAGGAACTGCTTCAACTAATGAAGTCAAACAATTAATTGGTTTAAACCAAGACTTAACTGGCAGAACGGTAATTGTTATTGAGGATATCGTTGACACGGGAAATACCGTTGCAGAATTGAAAGATTTATTCAAAAAGCAAAACGTTAAACACCTAAAAATAGCCACTTTATTTTTCAAACCAGAAGCATTTAAAAAAGACCTAAAGTTGGATTATATTGGGATCCGAATTCCAAATAAATTTATCGTGGGCTTCGGCTTAGATTATGATGGTTTGGGAAGAAACTTACCTGAAGTATATCAATTAAAAGAATAAATAACTACAAATACAACACTCATTACATCATGATTAACATTGTCTTATTTGGAAAGCCAGGGGCTGGAAAAGGAACTCAAGCAGAATTTTTAAAAGAGAAATACACTCTAACTCATTTATCCACTGGTGATATTTTTAGATACAATATTAAAAACGAAACTGACTTAGGAAAATTAGCCAAAAGCTACATGGATAAAGGAGATTTAGTTCCTGATGAAGTGACCATAAAGATGTTGCAAGACACGGTTGAGAAAAATCCGGACACGAAAGGTTTTTTGTTTGACGGATTCCCTAGAACATTAGCACAAGCAGAAGCTTTAGACGCGTTTTTGGCTACCAAAAATTGGAAAATAACCGCAACTATTGCTCTAGAAGCAGACGATGAAATCTTAATAAAAAGATTATTAGAAAGAGGGAAAACAAGTGGACGAGTAGACGATCAAGATGAAGATAAAATCAGAAATCGCTACCAAGAATACAACGACAAAACAGCCCCTTTAATGGATTTTTATAGCAATCAAAATAAATTTTACCCTGTTAATGGAATTGGTTCGATAGCAGAAATTACCCAAAGATTGAGCGCTGTAATTGAAAGTTTATAACTTTTTATTGCCAACTAATTTAGAATAAAAACAAGAAAATGACTGAAGGAAATTTCGTAGATTACGTAAAAATATATGTTTCCTCTGGTAAAGGCGGAAAGGGTTCAACTCATTTGCACAGGGAAAAATTTATTGAAAAAGGAGGTCCAGATGGTGGTGATGGTGGTCGTGGAGGACACGTATATCTAGTTGGAAATAAAAGTCTTTGGACCTTATTCCATTTAAAATTTGCCAAACACGTAAAAGCGGGTCATGGCGGAGATGGTGGTGGCGACAGAAGTACTGGGGCTGATGGGGAAGATAAATATATTGAAGTCCCACTAGGAACAGTAGTTCGCGACAAAGAAACCAATGAAGTTTTATTCGAAATAACCGAACATGGCGAAAAGAGAATTGTAGCCCAAGGAGGAAAAGGCGGATTAGGAAACTGGCATTTTAGAAGTTCAACGAATCAAACGCCAAGGTATTCCCAACCAGGATTACCGTCTTCGGAAATTGATATTATATTAGAATTAAAAGTCCTTGCCGATGTGGGATTAGTAGGTTTTCCAAATGCTGGAAAATCAACTTTACTTTCAGTGTTGACTTCTGCTAAACCTAAAATTGCCGATTATCCGTTTACCACCTTAAAACCAAATCTAGGAATTGTAGCTTACCGTGATTTCCAATCGTTTGTAATTGCCGATATTCCAGGAATTATAGAAGGTGCAGCAGAAGGAAAAGGTTTAGGACATTACTTTTTGAGACACATCGAAAGAAATTCTACCTTGTTGTTTTTAATTCCCGTTGACACACCTAACATTAAAGAGGAATACGATATTCTAGTAAACGAATTGACTAAATACAATCCTGAAATGCTCGACAAAGAGCGTATTGTTGTGATTTCAAAATGCGATATGCTGGATGATGAACTTAAAGCGGAGCTAAAAACAGAATTAGATAAAGAGTTTGCTGGGATACCCTATCTATTCATTTCATCTGTTGCACAACAAGGGCTAACTGAATTAAAAGACAAGCTTTGGAACATGCTAAATAGAGAAGAGGAACTTCCTGAAAATAGTCATAACCTTTAAATTTAAAAGCCATCTTTCGATGGCTTTTTTTTATTAATCATTATAAGTATCAAATAAATATTGTAGCGTTTTAGGAATGTCATTGGCAACAATTTTTGGATAGGTAATTTTGC
>CALPNL020000010.1 GCA_943324925.2 Chitinophaga pinensis
ATAAATCCTTTTATTGCGGTTTGGTTACCCAATGTTTTATTTGGCATACTCGCCATTTACCTCCTTCGAAATGCCAAACGATAACTTAAAAAGCTACTTACATCTCCATTTTATAGTGTTTGTTTGGGGATTTACAGCGGTGTTGGGAAAACTGATAACGCTCGACGCCTTGCCTTTGGTTTGGTTCAGAATGCTATTGGCGGTAGTTTTCATACTCATTTATATTGTGATTAATAAAACCTCCTTTCGAGTTCCCAAAAAAACCCTTATCGGATTTCTATTTGCGGGATTAATCATCGCATTGCACTGGTTCACTTTTTTTAAAGCCATTAAGGTTTCCAATATATCAGTTACGCTGGCGTGTTTATCTACAGGTGCTTTTTTCGCTTCTATAATGGAACCTATTTTCTATGGTAGAAAAATAATTTGGTATGAAGTAGTATTTGGAATCATAGTTTTTCTAGGACTTTACATCATTTTTAATATCGACGGGCAGTTCATAAACGGGATATTATTGGCGTTAAGCTCCGCATTTTTATCCGCTTTATTTTCAATGATAAATGGCAAGTATGCTAAAGAATACGATTCTTCAATCATTTCTTTTTACGAACTTTTAGGAGGCGTTTTATTCTTTTCTATCATCCTATTGTATTCTGGTAGTTTCAATTCTAAATTCTTTGAAATATCAAATTCAGATTGGGTTTATCTTATCATTTTAAGCACTTTTTGTACCGCTTACGCCTTTATAGCCTCGGTGAAAGTAATGAAATTTTTAAGTCCGTATACGGTTATGCTAACCATTAATTTAGAACCTATTTACGGAATTATTTTGGCTGTAATTGTATTTAAAGAAACGGAAAAAATGAGTGTTAACTTCTATATTGGCGCTTTAATAATCTTGTCAACCGTGATTTTAAATGGAGTGATCAAGTATTTCTATAAAAATAAAAACGCCTAAGATTTTTTTTGGTTTTAACCCCATCAACCTAAAACCATCAAGAAGCAACTTACAATTTTCAATTTCCATTCATTAAATTTTTCAATCTTTAAATTAAAAACTATATTTGCCTACTTAAATATAAAAGCACATACCCTATGGAATATTTAGATTTTGAGCTTCCAATAAAAGAACTAGAAGAACAATTAGACAAATGTGAAATCATTGGTCAAGAGTCAGATGTTGATGTTTCAGATCCTTGTAAGCAAATTGAAAAAAAATTAGAAGAAACCAAACGCGAAATTTATAAAAACCTAACGGCATGGCAACGTGTTCAATTGTCGCGTCATCCAAACAGACCTTATACTATGGACCATGTTAACGCTTTATGCGGAGACACTTTCCTTGAAATGTTTGGAGATAGAAATTTCAAAGACGACAAAGCCATGATTGGTGGATTAGGGAAAATTGGGGGACAATCATTTATGATTGTAGGTCAACAAAAAGGATACAATACCAAAACGCGTCAATACCGTAACTTCGGTATGGCCAATCCGGAAGGATATAGAAAAGCATTGCGTTTAATGAAAATGGCTGAAAAATTTGGAATTCCTGTGGTTACCTTAATTGATACTCCAGGTGCTTATCCAGGTTTAGAGGCGGAAGAACGTGGACAAGGTGAAGCAATTGCAAGAAATATTCTTGAAATGATGCGATTAAAAGTGCCAATTATTACCGTTATTGTTGGTGAAGGCGCTTCTGGTGGTGCATTAGGAATTGGTGTTGGAGATAAAGTATACATGTTGGAAAACACTTGGTACTCTGTAATTTCTCCAGAATCTTGTTCGTCTATTTTATGGAAAAGCTGGGAATACAAAGAACAAGCGGCCGATGCATTAAAACTGACTTCTGCCGATATGAAAAAACAAAATCTAGTAGACGATATTATCCCAGAACCTCTTGGTGGAGCACATTATGATCGTGAAACTACATTCAAAACGGTAGAGAAATACATCTTAAAAGGATACAAGGAATTAAAAGACTTATCAACAACTGAATTAGTAGCCAAAAGAATGGACAAATACAGTAAGATGGGTGAATATAAAGAATAAACCAGTTAAAATCATTAGAAAATCCGAAGCCTTACCGTTTCGGATTTTTTTTTACTTATAAACAAAAAATAGTTAGTTATCAACAAATATTACTAATAACTCCTTACGGATTTTTTTTATTTTTTTGGTAAATTCGCTCAATGGAAAAATCGCTCAACCTCAACCCTATAAAAGTAGAAAAAACTACGATTATCAATTTAGAAAAAGGAAAACTCCCACCACAAACTCTAGAATTAGAGGAAGCAGTTTTGGGAGCGATGATGATTGATAAAAAAGGAGTTGACGAAGTAATTGATATTTTACAGCCTGAAGCGTTTTACAAAGACGCCCATAAATATATTTTCGAGGCTATATTTCAGTTGTTTACCGATTCACAGCCGGTAGATTTATTGACCGTTTCTGCACAACTTAGAAAGAATGGAAAATTAGAAATAGCGGGTGGCGATTACTATTTGATTCAACTAACACAAAAAATATCTTCTTCGGCACACATTGAATTTCACTCTAGAATTATCCTTCAGAAATTCATCCAACGAAGTTTAATAAAAATATCCTCAGAGATTATTGAAGATTCCTATGATGAATCTACAGATGTATTTGATTTATTGGATAGAGCCGAATCTAAATTATACGAAGTTACCCAAGGAAACATCAAACGAAGTTCAGAAACTGCTCAAAGTTTGGTGATTCAAGCTAAAAAGAGAATTGAAGAAATTGCTGGAAAAGAAGGTTTGAGTGGAATAGCCACCGGATTTGACAGTTTAGACAAAGTTACTTCGGGTTGGCAACCAAGTGATTTAATTATCATTGCGGCCCGACCGGGTATGGGAAAAACGGCGTTTGTACTTTCAATGGCGAGAAATGTGGCGATCGATTTTGGACACCCAGTCGCACTTTTTTCTCTTGAAATGTCCTCTGTGCAATTAATCACCAGATTGATATCATCAGAAACAGGACTTTCCTCAGAAAAATTAAGAACGGGTAAATTAGAGAAACACGAGTGGGAACAATTGAGCATAAAAGTGAAAAACTTAGAGAAAGCGCCTTTATTTATTGATGACACCCCTTCCCTATCCATTTTTGATTTAAGAGCAAAATCCAGACGTTTGGCTTCACAACATGGGATTAAATTGATTATCGTGGATTACCTTCAGTTGATGACTGCCGGAGGAAACAACGGAAAAGGATCTGGAAATAGAGAGCAAGAAATATCCACCATTTCTAGAAACTTAAAAGCACTAGCAAAAGAGCTTGGAGTTCCTGTAATTGCACTTTCACAATTATCTCGTGCGGTAGAAACTCGTCCGGGGCACAAAAGACCGCTTTTATCCGACCTTAGAGAATCGGGTGCAATTGAGCAAGATGCCGATATTGTATCGTTTATTTATCGTCCAGAATACTACAAATTAGATGAATGGGATGACGAAGGAAATTCGCCAACGCAAGGTCAAGCAGAATTTATAATTGCTAAACACCGTAATGGTAGCTTGGAAAGTGTGAAATTGAAATTTGTTGGTAACCTTGGTAAATTTGAAAACTTGGAAACCTATAGCGGCACTTTTGATGATTTACCTTCAAAAATGAACCATGATGACAATCCATTTCAAACCAAGAATTTACCCACCCCTAATGAAGCCTTTGGAAGTAATTTAAATGATTACGAAGAAGACGATAGCGAAGTGCCTTTTTAATCCGGAATTAAACTCCTTTTAGACCGTCAATTAATAAATCGATGTCGTTTTTGGTATTGTAATGGCTGAAAGATACTCGCAAACTTGGCTTTTTCAAATCTTCCTCTGATAAAAATTCAGCTAAAACGTGTGACGGTTTGGCACTTCCTGATTGGCAGGCACTTCCTCGAGAAACTGCGATTCCCTTAATATCTAATCCGAATAAAATCATAGCTGATTTATCTTCTGAAAAGGGCAAAATAATATTCAATACATTGTAAAAACCGTCTTTAGAACCATTGATTTTGAAATCTGGAAATTCATTTTCTAATCGCTCAATAAGGTAGTTTTTGAGTGCTAAAATTTCTTTTCTTTCCTCATCTAAATGGGCTAATGCTAATTCAACTGCCTTAGCCATTCCTGCAATTTGGTGAACTGCTTCTGTTCCTGGGCGCAATCCTTTTTCTTGTTCTCCCCCGTAAATTAAAGGTTGTAATCCGGAATTTTTTCTAATAAATGCAAATCCTATTCCTTTTGGACCGTGAAATTTATGTGCGGCAGCGACAATAAAATCGACAGGAGTATTTTGTAAATCCAATTCTGTTTTCGCAACCGACTGAACGGTGTCTGAATGAAATAAGGCATTATTTTGTTGGCAAATTCTTGCAACCAAATCGATGTCTAAAACAGCGCCAACTTCATTGTTGACGTGCATCAAGCTCACTAATGTTTTTACATTTTGAGATAGCAGTTCAACTAAATTAGAAATATCGATACTTCCATCTTTATTAATGGCTACATAATCAACTTGAATTCCAAATTCCTTTTGCAAGGCTTCAATGGTATGCAAAACCGCATGGTGCTCAATTTTGGAAGTAATAATTCTCTTAACTTGAATGTCTTTTACACAAGAACGAAGTATTATATTATTGGATTCTGTTCCACCAGAGGTAAATATGATTTCTTGAGCATTACAATTCAATTCTTTTGCAATGGCTTTTCTAGAAAGTTCTATTATATTTTTAGCATTTCTACCAAAACTATGGGTAGATGAAGGGTTTCCAAAATCATTTGACATTACTTCAACCATTTCGCGAATTACTTCCTCACGAATTTGTGTGGTGGCGGCATTATCTAAATATACTTTATTCATAGGTGCATTTAACTTTATTGACAACAATATATCAATTTTGGATACAAAAATAGGAAATCAAATCAATGTGGAATAGCTTTTCCAATAAATATATTGACATATGAAAAATTGATTCTACAAACTGCTACCTACCTGCAAATAAAATTATATTTTTGTGTCAAATACAGTATCATGAAAAAATATATTACTTTACTTGTTTGTGCTTTTATTTTCAATAGTTGTGATGATGGGAACATCTCTTTAGACACTTTTAATTTTGATCCAGCTGCAGCGATTAATAGCTGCACTCCCAATAACGGATTATTTTTTAAGGTAAAAAACAACGAAGCGCTAATTTTAAAAACACCCATTACAACATTTGTAAATACGGTTACACCGACAAATACTCCCCGAACTGTAGTAATTAATAGTAGCAATCAGGTGATTTATAGATTATTCAACTCAATTATAAGTAACACCTATTTTTGCGGGACATTGCCGCCAGCAAATCCAGCTGTTGTTGATGAATGGTATGCCTCAGATGGAATTCCAGGAACTAGTGGACTCATTCAAGTGACCACTACACAAATAATAAATCCAACTACCAATGCGGTGACAGGTTACAACCATTATGTAGTTTTTAAAAATATTACTTTTTCAAATGGTATAAATACTTTTACCTATGAAAATTATGTTTATGGAAACTATGTAACCGCACCATAATTTAGGACGAATTATTTCATATTCTGCTTTATAAAAACTTCGGTTGCTCCTAGACCGTATTTTTGATAATTGGCTTCTTGGAAGAAAACCTGATCGTATCTTCCCAATAAAAAATCAAGTTCTGCTTTTAAAACACCCTCTCCAACACCGTGAATAAATACGATTTTTGGAATGCGATTTCTGATCGCAAATTCGAGGTGTCTTTTTGCAGTATCTGTTTGCAAAGTGAGAATGTCATAATTGCTCATTCCTCTGAAATTTGGGACTAATTTTTCGATGTGCAAATCGAATTCTGGAGCAGGAATTTCGTTCTTATTCTTCTTAACTTTTACAAAACTTCGAGGTTTTGGCTCTTCTTTTTCAATTTTTATTTTAGTTGAATTAAAACTTCCTATATTTTTACTTAAAATACTGGTATCGTTTACTTTAATTAATTCATTGACAAAAAATGTCATCATAAATCCATCCGTAGTTTCGATAGCAATTTCACTATTATTAATTGAAATCACCACGCCATTAATAGCATCGTCAAGCACAGCAACCTTATCCCCTATACTAAACATCATCCTCTTCTTTATCTTGATTTTTACTTGGTACTTTAGCGCTTAATTTCATCATTCCAATCATAAATATTACAATTGAAATTACCTGAATATAGACATTTTTTTTATCCAAACTTTGCTCGTAAAAAGCAACTAGTATTGCAATTATCATTATTGGAAGTACCGCTTTTTTCATAGTGTATAATTTAATAATTCAAAAGTAGGTAACTTTGAAATAATAACAAGCAAATAATATATTGAAAGTAAATAGTATTAAATTGCAACTCAAAATTACTCAGGATTGAATATAGAAAAATACATGTTGCCTTGCATGAACAAATCGCTATTTGGAATCGATTGTATTGGTTGTGGAACGCAGCGTTCTTTACTTTTAATACTAAATGGAGAATTTACTAAGGCGTTTTCTCAATTTCCAGCAATATATACCACCCTACTCCTCTTTGGTTTAATTGGTTTGCATCTAATTGATAAAAAAAGAAACTATCAAAAAATAATAATTGGATTAGCCGTAATTAATGCCATAATTATGATTATTTCCTATATTTACAAAATAACAAACATTTAATTATTACTTCTATGGAAAAAAGAAATCTACCCAACGGCACCGCAGTTCTAGTATTAGGAATTTTATCAATTGTAACTTGTTGTTGCTATGGTTTTATTGGTTTAACCTTTGGGATTATAGCAGTTGTTTTAGCTAACAAAGATCTAAAACTATATAAAGATAGTCCTGAATTGTATTTGAATTATAAAAATTTGAATGTTGGAAGAATTTTAGGAATTGTAGGAATAGTGCTAAGTGCTTTGACTTTATTGGCATTTGTATATTTATATTCACTTGGTCCTGAAAAATTATTGGAATTCCAAAAGAATTTGGAAGCTAAAGCCAAATACCAACAAGAACAAAGTCAATAACTATTTTAATAAAAAACCCTCTAAAAAGAGGGTTTTTTATTTATCGATCAAATTGTTTTAAGGTTCTAATTATTATATCTACACAATCTAATAATTGAGCTTCGTTAATTACCAATGGCGGTGCAAAACGAATGATATTACCGTGAGTTGGTTTTGCTAACAATCCGTTATCTCTTAATGCCATACAAATATCCCAAGCTGTATCACTATCTTCGGTATCATTGATTACAATGGCGTTAAGTAACCCACGTCCACGAACTAAAATCGCTACGTTTGAAGTAGGAATATACTCATTTAATTTACTTCTGAATAGCTTTCCTAAAACACGAGCATTCTTAATTAAATGTTCCTCATTTACCACTTTAAGAGCCGCAATTGCGACCGCAGCTGCAATAGGGTTTCCACCAAAAGTAGATCCGTGTTGGCCTGGCTTAATCACATTCATGATTGCATTGTTAGCCAATACAGCCGAAACCGGATAAGCTCCACCAGACAATGCTTTTCCTAAAATTAGAATGTCTGGAGCGGCGTAAGTATTTTGTTTTTCACATTTATTCTCACAACTGCAATTTCCACAAACTGCCAGTAAAGAACCCGTTCTCGCAATTCCCGTTTGGATTTCATCCGCTATAAATAGCACATTGTATTTATTACAAAGTTCTTTTGCTTTAAGCATATAATCATCAGATGGAGTGTACACGCCCGCTTCCCCTTGAATAGGTTCCACCAAAAATCCAGCAATAGTTTCTGAAGATTTTAAGGTATTTTCTAGGGCCGCTATGTCGTTATAAGGAATTTTGATAAATCCTTCGGTATAAGGACCGAAATTCTTTCTAGCATTTTCATCATTAGAAAAAGAGATAATTGTGGTCGTTCTTCCGTGAAAGTTTCCGTCACAAACGATAATTTGAGCTTTTTGTTCTTGAATGCCTTTTACTTCATATGCCCATTTTCTACAAAGCTTCAAGGCTGTTTCTACAGCTTCAGCACCAGTATTCATTGGTAATACTTTATCGAAACCAAAATAATTGGTGATAAATTCTTCAAACAACCCCAATTGGTCGTTGTAAAAAGCCCGAGAAGTAAGAGTTAGTTTTTGAGCTTGATTGATTAAAGCTCCAATAATTTTAGGATGGCAATGGCCTTGATTTACAGCTGAATACGCCGATAAAAAATCATAATATTGCTTTCCCTCAACATCCCAAACATAAACTCCTTCCCCTTTATTTAAAACTACTGGAAGTGGATGATAATTATGGGCTCCAAATTCATTTTCTAATCCGATTAATCCCTCGGCATTTATTTTTTCTAAAACTGACATTGTAAAATATTAAATTTTTCAAAACTCAATTCCTTCTTATGGAGAGAAATCATCCCAGCAAATACAAATTTAGCAATATTAATTAAATAGAATATGAAATTAACAAATGAAATGACTGTTAAATTTTTAAAAAAAATAACTTATAACAACAAAAAACGTTAAATAAACAAATACAGACGTTAACTAAATGATAGTTTATAATTGAGAATTCTATCATAATTACCTCGTATTTTTGTGAAAAATTATCAAATTGACACAATGAAGTTGAAGTCTTTGCTATATCCTGATTTAATTAAAATAGTGATAATTGAAGATGGATTGTTAAAAATCATAAACTACAATGGTACAACTAAAGAAATTGAGATTTCTGAAATCGGTAAAATTTATATTGAAAATCGAAACAGTAAACGATATTTTGTTTATGGTTTTTCTATCCTACTTGTCGCGTTATCTATTTACTTTTCAGACTATTTTGAAATATTAATTTTAACTTCGATTCTATTTGTATCCACTTTTTTAAATCGATTCGTAAAATTAAAAAGTAAATTTCTAGTTGTTGAATTAAAAAAAAGCAAATCGGTTTACTGCTACAAATTCATATCCAACCAAAAGGAAACAATTTTAAGTACCATTCGAAAAGTTAAAAGTATAAAGAATACCATTTAAATAACTTCCCCTTCCCAATTCATAATTCCGCCAAGTAAGTTGAAAGCATTTTCAAAACCCAGCTGACTCATTATAGAACACGCTTGACCGCTTCGACCACCGGACCTACAATAAACATAATAATTTTTAGATTTATCCAACTCTTCAATAGAATAAATAAACCCTTGTCCTTTATAGATGTCAATGTTTATAGCACCTGGAATCATTCCTTCATTAAACTCGTCTTCTGTTCTTACATCCAAAATTACTGCGTTGGAATCATTATTTAGCTGGTCTCTCCAATCTTCTTGTTCTAAATTCATCGGTAATTATTTATTGTTTTTTTTATAATGATAAGCGAATATATTAATAATTCATCACATTTAAAATTACAACCAATTAAAATCTTTTTATAAATTAGAATTAACAAAAAAATAACAAATGGAGACTATTGTATGAATTAAATATTTATACATTTGTACCTACAAATTTTGTAATGACAAATATGAAAATTGAAGAAGTTGTAAAATCAAATGTAATTATGGGATTATCTCAAAAAGCGGTATTAAATATTATTTACACACAAAATAATATTAATGAGCGATTGATTGAAATTCTTAAACCCTATGATTTGTCCAACGAACAATACAATGTTTTACGAATTTTAAGAGGCCAGAAAGGAAATCCGGCTAATATGTGTGTAATTCAAGAGCGAATGCTTGCAAAAACAAGCAATACCACTCGGTTAGTTGACAAATTGCTATTAAAAGAATTGGTTACCCGAAAAGTTTGCAAAGAAAATCGTAGAAAAATTGAAGTCTTAATTACTGAAAAAGGATTGGATATATTGAAAGAACTTGATCCTAAAGTCGATAATTACGAACAAAATATTGTAGCTAATTTAAGTTCGAGTGAACTAGAGCAATTGAACGATCTTTTAGAAAAAATTAGAACTAAATAACAAATAATAAAAACCAAAATTATGAGTACTTTCATTGAAAATCAGAACTGGCGTTATGCGACAAAAAAATTCGACGCTACCAAAAAAATCTCCGCCGAAAATTTAAACTTACTTAAAGAAGCGATCCGCCTATGTACTTCATCTTATGGGTTACAACTTTACAAAGTGTTTATAATTGAAAACCAAGAGCTAAGAGCGAAATTACTTCCTGCAGCTTACGGGCAATCCCAAATTGTTGATGCTTCACAAGTAATTGTTTTTGCAAATCAAACCACCGCCTCCGATGCTGATATTGATTCCTACATAAAAAACATTAGTGAAACCAGAGGAATCCCTGTTGATTCTTTGTCAGGATTCGGTGATTACATGAAAGGAAATATAAATCCAATTCCAGCAGAACAAAAAGCGATTTGGATGGCAAAACAAACTTACTTAGCTTTAGGAAATTTACTTAATGCTGCAGCGGAATTGAAAATTGACGTTACTCCGATGGAAGGATTTAACGCAAAACAATTCAATGAAATTTTAGGATTAGATGCTCTAAACCTAAATGCAGCTGTAATCGCCACCATTGGTTACCGTCATGAAGAAGATGCTACACAACATTACAAAAAAGTAAGAAAATCAAACGAGGATTTATTTATCACACTATAATTATTAACTAAAATCAAAATTAAAAATGACAAATTTAAAAACAATTGCACTTGCATTATTAGTTGCGTTTGGAACTGTTAATGCACAAACAAAAAAAGTAGATGCTGCTAAAAGTACCATTTCATGGGTAGGTAAAAAAGTAACCGGTCAACATGAAGGAACAGTTAACCTAAAAGAAGGAAACCTTATTTTCAAAGGAAAAAAAGTGGTTGGTGGTAATTTTACTGTTGACATGACTTCTATGACAACTACTGATTTAAAAGCTGGTCAAGGGAAAGAAAAATTGGATGGTCACTTGAAATCAGAGGATTTCTTTGGAACTGAAAAATTCCCAACTGCTACTTTAGTTTTCAAATCTATAGGAGAAAAAAGCACTGGAGTTTATTCAGTAACTGCTGATTTAACAATAAAAGGAGTAACTAATTCCGTTAATTTTGAATTGACAACTACTGCAACTACTGCAACTACAAAAGTAAGTATCGATAGAACTAAATTTGGAATTAAATATGGCTCAAAATCATTAGCTGACACTATTGCTGACAGAGCAATTGATGACGAATTTGAATTAGCTGTAGCTTTGAAATTCTAATCCAGAAATAAATCAAATATAAGCCCTAGCAAATGTTAGGGTTTTTTTATTAATAATAATTTAAATAGTCATAAATTGCGGGACCAAATTGGATAATTAAAATTCGGATAGAAAGTAAATGAAAAAGATAATAATCATCGATAATTATGACAGTTTTACCTATAATTTGGTGCACTATTTAGAAGATTTAAGTGCAACGGTTACCGTTTACAGGAACGACGAATTTGAAATTGATGAATTACAACAATTTGACAAAATTTTACTTTCACCAGGCCCTGGAGTTCCAAAAGAAGCTGGGTTACTAATTGACGTAATCAAAACGTATGCAAAAACTAAAAGTATTCTTGGAGTTTGTTTAGGACAACAAGCTATCGCAGAAGTATTTGGAGGCAGCCTTATTAATTTAGATAAAGTACACCATGGAGTTTCAAGTACAATTACCATTGTTGCCCCTGATGAAGCATTATTCCATAATTTAGAAAGCACTATTGAAGTGGGAAGATATCATTCTTGGGTGGTAAATCCGGCTGATTTTCCTGAAGTCCTAGAAATTACTTCTATTGATGAAAATAATCAAATTATGGCATTAAGACATCGAAGTTTAGATGTTCGAGGCGTGCAATTTCATCCTGAAAGTCTATTAACTCCAAATGGTAAGCAGATTTTAGAAAATTGGTTGAACTTACATTAATTACATAAACAGATACAGCGCACATTTAACAAACTATTAAATCATTTTTACTAAATGAAAGTAACTAAATTTTTGCTTATCGGACTCATTTCAATAGGAATTCAGTCGGTTAAAGCGCAAGAGAAAAAAGGACTTACACTTAATGAAGCTATCAATATTGCCATCTCAAAAAGTAGCAATATAGCTTTAGCAACAGCAAAAGCCGAAACTAAAAATTACGAATCTCAAATGATGAAGAACAATCTTTATCCTGATATGAGAGCATCCGGGCAGTTTTTACACCTCTCCAATGCACATATCAACTCTAATTTGAATTCCAATTCTTCCAATTCTAATTCGCCAATTGCTGTTAATCAAGTAATGATTGGACAAATAAACACTGGCTTACCCTTATTCTCAGGATTTAAATTAAGAAATAGCGTTAAAGCTTCCTCTCACTTGTATTCTTCTGAAAAAGCAAAATTGGAGCAGACAAAGGAAAATACAACAATGGAAATAATTGAAAATTATGCCAATTTATACCGAGCTCAAAAAGCAGTTATCCTAATTACTGATAATTTAAAAAGTGCTGCGCAACGTGTTACCGACTTTACTGCATTAGAAAAAAATGGAATTATAGCGAGAAATGATTTGCTTAAAGCTCAATTACAACAATCGAAAGTGCAATTAGCCTTGGACGAAGCTTATAAAAACGTTTCCGTTTTCAATTACGATTTAATTACGCTTTTAAAACTTCCTGCCGATTTCAAAATTGATATTGACGAAAATCAATTTGGAAATAATCAACCAATAAATACTACCAATGATATTGAAATTGCGCTAAAAAATCGCAAAGATCTTGAAGCTATACACTTCTTACAAAAGGCAAGTGAAAACAATATCAAAATTGCAAAAAGCGCCTATTTTCCTACCATTAATTTAACTGGCGGTTTGATTTATTTGGATTTAAAAAACACCTTAACCGTTTCCAACGCGATGAATTTCGGTGTTGGTTTATCATACGATTTTGCTAGTATCTTTAAAAACGGAACAAATGTAAAAACAGCAAAAAGTAAGGCATTAGAAGTTCTAGAAACGGAAAGCATCTTATCTGAGAAAATTAAAACTCAAGTGCATGAAGCCAATGAAAATTACAACTTAGCCTTGAAGCAAAATTTAGTTTACGAACAAGCTATTGATCAAGCGAAAGAGAACTACAGAATTGTAAAAGACAAATACGACAATGGGCTTTCAAATACTACAGAACTCTTAGAGGCAGATGTAGAGCAATTAAATTCTAAAATAAATTACGCCTATTCTAGAGCTAACGTAATGCTGAAATATTATGAAATGCAATTTGCAGCAGGTCAATTAATACAATCATTCCAACTAACAAAAAACTAATATTACCTATCATGGAAAATCAAAAAAGCAACAAGAAAAGTATCATTATTGCAGTATTAATTCTTTCAGGATTGAGCTATGGTATATTTAAATACGTACATTCTCTTTCTCATGAGACCACTGATGATGCTCAAATTGAGAAAAACATGAACCCAATTATTCCAAGAGTAATGGGTTATGTTACCAAAGTATACATCAAAGACAACGATTTTGTAAAAAAAGGAGATACCCTTTTTACCATCGATAACAATGATTTTATTATTAAACTAGAGGATGCGAAGGCAGCATTAGTAGCAGCACAGGGAAATTTTGAAGTTTCAAAAGCAGATATTGGAAGTGCCCTTGCCAGTGTTTCTGTTTCAGATGCTAATGTTCAATCGGCTGGTGGCACTATAGAAACGGCAAAAATTAGATTAGGAAGAGCAACCAATGATTTTGAACGTTACAATAATTTATATAAAAATCACTCCATCACTAAACAACAATTTGAGTTAGCTTTAGCAGCAAAACAAGAGGCAGAAAGCCAATTGAGAATATTGCAAGATCAACAAAAAGCCAGTGCTTTTCAAAAATCGGTTATTGTAGCTAGATCTAAGGTTTCCAATAAACAAAGTGAAGTAGCTTCTGCAAATATAAAACGAGCGGAAGCGATGCTCGAAACTGCAAAATTAAACTTAGGTTATACGGTTGTTACCGCTGCAATTGACGGGCAGGTTTCTAAAATTGCAATCCAACCGGGGCAATTGGTACAAGCTGGGCAAGCTTTATTTTACATCATTAACAATCAAGAAGCTTGGGTAATTGCCAATTTCAAAGAAACTCAATTGAATAAAATGAAAATGGGGCAAAAAGTAACTGTAAAAGTAGACGCGTATCCTGACACCGATTTTGAAGGAGAAATTACTTCTTTTTCACCTGCAACTGGTTCTAAATTTTCATTACTTCCACCAGATAATGCAACCGGAAATTTTGTAAAAACGATTCAGCGTTTGCCAGTAAAAATAAGCTTGAACGCTGCTAATGACCCTGAAAAAATTAAATTATTACGTCCAGGTATGAATGTTGATGTAGACGTGCATTTAAACTAATTAATAGCATTTGAACCCAATCAAATATGGTACAACAAGATCCAGATAGCTTAGTTGAATACGGTTTCAGAAGGATAATTATCACCATTACGGCGGTACTTTGTGCCTTACTGGAAATTGTAGACACCACAATTGTAAACGTGGCTTTGAATAACATGCGAGGAAGTTTAGGGGCAACTTTAACAGATGTAGCTTGGGTCATTACTGCTTATGCCATTGCAAATGTGATTATTATTCCAATGACGAGCTGGCTGTCACAACAATTTGGACGTAGAAACTATTTTGCTACTTCAATTATAATATTTACCATTGCTTCGTTTCTCTGTGGAAATGCAACTAATATATGGGAACTAGTATTTTTTAGATTCATTCAAGGTTTAGGTGGTGGCGCATTATTAGTTACTGCTCAAACGATTATTACAGAAAGCTATCCAGTTGCAAAACGCGGAATGGCACAAGCAATATATGGGATGGGTGTAATTGTGGGGCCAACATTAGGACCGCCTTTAGGGGGTTATTTTGTGGATCATTTTTCTTGGCCTTATATATTTTACATTAATATTCCTATTGGAATTATCGCTGCATTTTTAACTTTAAGCTTTGTAAGAAGTCCTAAATTTGGTGAAAAACTAAACGCTTCACAAGTCGATTGGTGGGGAATTGCATTGCTTGCAGGATTTGTGGGTTCGCTACAATACATATTGGAACACGGTCAGCAGGACGACTGGTTTAACGATAGAATAATCAATATTCTAACTTTGGTTTCATCAGTAAGTTTTATCTTATTTATTTGGCGAGAGCTCAATTATAAACATCCAATTGTAAATTTAAGAGTACTTAAAAACACCAATTTGAGAGTGGGTGTTGTCATGAGTTTTGTTCTTGGTTTCGGGCTTTACAGTTCTACTTTCATTATACCCATTTATACCCAATCTATACTTGGTTGGAGCGCTTTAAATGCAGGATTGATTCTTATCCCTAGTTCTATTACCACTGGATTTATGATGCCAATGATAGGGAAGTTGATACAACGAGGCGTACCACAAGCCTATATGGTTGCGGTAGGATTTTTAGCCTTTTTCATATTCTCTTTTTGGATGCACAATGTGTTAACTCCTGACACTGGAACGGAACATATCTTCTGGCCGTTGATATTACGAGGAATCGGTTTAGGCTTGCTTTTTGTGCCTATTACCACTTTGTCATTATCCACTTTAAAAGGTAGAGAAATTGGTGAAGGAGCGGCTTTTACTGGAATGATGCGGCAGTTAGGTGGTTCGTTTGGAATTGCAATTATCACCACATTAATTGCTAGATTAAACCAAGTTCATAGAGTAAATTTGATTTCACACCTTGATAGCACCAGTTATGCGGTACAACAACGGGTGATTCAATTGCAACAAGGGTTAATGAGTAAAGGATATAGCTTTAACGAATCGCTAAATAAAGCCTATAAAATTTTAGAATTTAATGTAATGAAGCAAAGTTCGGTTTTGACGTACATCGATATTTTTAACTATCTAGGATTACTTTTTTTATTCTGTATTCCTTTTGTATTATTGATAAAGAAAAGAAATTAAATTTACCTGGTGAAAACTAATTTTGATTCGCTTGACAAATTAGCATCAAAAGCATAACCTTCATAATTAAATCCTTTGATATCGTCAATGGTTTGAGCATTAGTATCAATAATATAACGCACCATTAATCCCCTAGCCTTTTTCGCAAAGAAACTTATCATCTTGAGATTGCCGTCTTTATAATCTTTAAATTCTGGGGTAATGACTTTTGCATTAAGCAATTTGGTATCTACCGCGGAGAAATATTCAGTACTAGCTAAATTCAATAAAAACTCCCCTTTAGAAAGTGATTTATTTAGTGCTTTAGTAATCTTTGTTTTCCAAAAAGCATATAAATTTTTGGATTCACCAATAGCAATTGAAGTACCCATTTCCAATCGGTAGGCTTGAATTAAATCCAGCGGTTTTAACAAGCCGTACAAACCTGAGAGGATAAACAAACGGTTTTGCAAGTCTTCCATTTTATCCATCGGAATCGTGTAAGCGTCAATTCCGGTGTATACTTCTCCATCAAAAGCATAAATTGCAGGTCGGGAATTATCTGGGCTAAATGGGGTTTTCCAACTTTGATTGCGTTCCCAATTCAATTCAGCCAATTTATCTGAAATATCCATCAATACAGATAAATCTTTAGGTTTCAATTTTTTCAATACCTTATTTACCTGTCGCGATTCTTTTAAGAAGGAAGCTTCGGAAAAATTCTGAGTAGGTAAATCAGATTCAAAATTTAGGGACTTAGCCGGTGAAATTACAATTTTCATGTGAGTAGATTTTCGAAAATCAAAAATACAAATAACAAAATAAGATAACTAATCCTTTATAATAGTATTTTTCTATTATTACATAATTTGATTACATTTGTGACTAAACCTAAATTTAATTTAATATGAAAAAAATTGTAGTACTAGCACTTTTAATTAGCAGCTTTGGTTTTGCACAAGACAAAATAAAAAAAGCAAGAGTCATTGAACAACGAAGAACCATGAGTTTGGGATTTAGCGCTTCTGAACCTAGCGCATTCGAATTAACAGGAGAAAAAAAGCACCTTTTAAAGAGTCTATTTGGTTACAACAGTTCCAATATTTTAAAATTAGGCTACGGAAGAACAGTAGTAAATGTGGGTGGTGAAAAATATGTAGGAACGGGAATACTATTATCATCAGGTTCGAGAACGTATTTAAAGAAAGAAAGCTGGAATGATTTTTACTACCAAAACAGCTTGGAATTTGGATACATCCGATTTAAAGAAGAAAATTATACTGGAACTTATAAATACATTTCGTTTTTCAATCCAGAAGTAGGTTATAAATGGCAAGTTTCTAAAGAGTTAAGCATCGATCCTTCAATGGGTTGCCTTTGGAAAATAGAATGGCGTGGTACCGACGACGTCGACAATAGGTCTTTTTCAAGTTTAGTTCCAAGAGTAGGAATTAGAGTTGGTTACACTTTCTAAATAAATAAAAAGGGGTTCCAATTGAACCCCTTTTTTATTATCTATTGCTCCTCTTCCATCACTTCGTGTGACTTAGAGTAGTTTCGCCACTTTTCAATACAATCTTGCATGTCTTGGGGCAATTCAGTATCAAAACGCATCATTTCACCGGTGGTAGGATGAACAAATCCAAGAGTTTTAGCGTGTAACGCTTGTCTTGGCAATATCTTAAAACAGTTGTCTATAAACTGCTTGTATTTCGTGAATGTAGTTCCTTTCAAAATTAAATCCCCACCATAACGAGCATCATTAAAAAGCGGATGTCCTAAATGTTTCATGTGAACACGAATTTGATGCGTGCGACCAGTTTCTAAAATACAAGAAACCAAGGTTACATAACCAAAACGCTCCAAAACCTTGTAATGCGTAACTGCTGGTTTTCCAATGGTAGGATCTTCAAAAACCGCCATTTGCATACGGTCTTTAACGTGTCGCGCTATATTTCCTTCAATGGTACCTTCGTCTTCTTTCACGGTTCCCCAAACTAACGCAATGTATTCTCTTTCAGTAGTTTTAGCTTCAAATTGCTTGGCCAAATGCGTCATTGCCGCTTCGGTTTTTGCAATTACTAAAAGTCCGGTAGTGTCTTTATCAATTCGGTGTACCAATCCTGGACGCTCACTAGAATTCATAGGTAAATTCTCAAAATGATACGCTAGGGCGTTCACCAAAGTACCTGTATAATTTCCATGTCCAGGGTGAACTACAAAATCGGCAGGTTTGTTTATGAGCAGTAAAGTGTCGTCTTCATAAACTATATTAAGCGGAATATTTTCAGGATCTACGCGATTTTCAAATGGAGGGTGCGATAACATAATCCGAACCACGTCCAAAGGTTTCACGCGGTAATTGGATTTTACAGGAACATCATTTACATAAATATCCCCAGCAGAAGCCGCATTTTGAATTTTATTTCGTGTGGCATTGGGAATCAAATTCATTAAAAATTTGTCGATTCGCAAAAGCAATTGCCCTTTAGGAACGTCAAATCTAAAATGCTCAAATAACTCCTCTTCTAATTCTTCAATATCGGTGTGGTTACTGTTCATTCGGAGTTGTTTCAGTACTTAAACTGTCGACTGGTTCTACAAATCCCTCATTTCCATCGCCCAAAACCAAATCAATTTTTGAAGACTTGAAGATTTTATCACCAGGATTTAATTTCTTACCGTTGCAGTGCATTTCTAAAACCATGTCTTTAGCCAAATCGGGTTTGTAGGTAATTTCTCCGGGTTCAAGCCCCAATGATTTAAGGGTTGGAACCGCTTGTCGATAGGTTTTCTGAATTAAATTCGGGATTCTAACCATTGTAAAACCCGATGAATTTATCTTAATATAAATCTTTCTATTCTTCTTCACTTTTGCACCCGGCATCGGGTCTTGCTCCACCACGGTGTGCTTTGGGAAGGCAGGATTAAAATCGACACTATCTAAAAGAACATAGTCCAAATCCAAGTCGTCTACCGTTTCTTCCACTTGCTCTTCGGTCATTTTACCCAAATTGGGAACCGTAATTTCATTGCCATGATCAGTAGTAAATGTCAACCAGTGCATGAATAAATAGCCTAATACAAAAATAATTATCAAAGCCACAAAAACTTGAACCGCAAAAACTTTACTCTTTAAATATTCTTTTAAACTCATAGTATTCGATTTCCTGCAAAGATATAAAAATTGTAAAGGTAATTCGTTTGAAAAAAAATGATATTTTTGTTAATTATTAGGAGCTATTTCCTGCCATCATTCCAATCCACGCAAAAAAGCGTGGGATTTTCCCTTCTGTCAGGGCTAGGGCATTTGAGATAACATTAAATTAAAGATTAAAAATGAAGCATATTGCAATTATTATGGGAGGCTATTCCAGCGAATATAAAATTTCGTTGGTCAGCGGAAACGTAGTGTATAACTTTTTAGATCAATCGAAATTTACGGGTTATCGCATTCATATTTTCAAAGAAAAATGGGTTTATGTAGACGCTAATGATACCGAATTTCCAATTGATAAAAACGATTTTTCAACCACGGTCAACGGAACAAAAATCACCTTTGATGCGGTATTTAATGCCATTCATGGCACCCCAGGAGAAGACGGATTAATGCAAGCCTATTTCGAATTATTGGGAATACCACAAACCTCCTGTGATTATTACCAAGCGGCGCTTACCTTTAACAAACGCGATTTATTATCGGTATTAAAACCCTACGGAATTAAAACCGCAACTTCCTTTTATTTGAATAAAGGAGATCTTATAGACACTACCGAAATTGTAAATAAAGTAGGATTGCCTTGCTTTGTAAAACCAAATAAATCAGGATCGAGCTTTGGAATTTCAAAAGTAAAAACGGCTGCCGAGCTGCCTATTGCAATTGAAGTGGCTTATAAAGAAGATAACGAAATTATTATAGAGAGTTTCCTTGACGGTACAGAAGTATCGGTGGGCGTAATCAATTACCAAGGAACAATTACTGTTTTACCGATTACCGAAATAGTTTCCGAAAATGACTTCTTCGATTATGAAGCCAAATATTTAGGGAAATCTCAGGAAATTACGCCGGCTAGAATTTCTGATGAAATGACCCAAAAAGTAGGTGAAATTGCCAAACGAGCGTATGAAATTTTAAAGATGAAAGGTTTCTCACGAAGCGAGTTCATTATTGTAAACGGCGAACCCCATATGCTGGAAATGAACACTATACCGGGTTTAACCACCGAGAGCTTGATTCCACAACAAGCTAAAGTTGCTGGAATTTCCTTAGCCGATTTGTTCACCAACGCAATTGAATTGGCGTTAAATAATTAAATCTTTTTCACCTAAAAAAAACTTATGAAAAAAGCCGTTTTCCCAGGATCATTTGACCCTTTAACTTTAGGACACGAAGATATTATCAAAAGAGCCATTCCATTATTTCATGAAATTGTGATTGCTATTGGGGTGAATTCAGAAAAAAAATACATGTTTTCCTTATCGGAACGCAAGAAATTTATTGAAGAAACTTTCAAAAACGAACCTAAAGTTTCGGTAATTACTTATGAAGGTTTGACCATCGATTTATGTGCAAAAATTAAGGCCAACTATATCCTTCGTGGTTTGAGAAATCCTGCCGACTTTGAATTTGAAAAAGCCATTGCCCACACCAATAGAAAACTCTCCAAAATAGAAACCGTGTTTTTATTAACGGCTGCTAAAACTTCCTATATCAGTTCTAGCATTGTACGCGACGTGATTAGAAATGGCGGTGAATATGAAAAACTCGTTCCTGAGGCTGTTCGAGTAAAAGAGTAAAATCAACCCGTTGGGTGAAATTAAATATAAATAATTTTGCCACGAATTTTCGAAATTTTCAATTTAACTTTTTACTTTTATTCGTCCCGAGAATTCGGGATCATCAAAGATGAACTAATTTTTGCGTCAGTTTTTTCATAGATATTCGATAATTCGTGGCAATAAGAAAAAAAAATAACAATTTTACATATTACACCCTTCGGGTTAAAATTAAAATCGAAATACCATTTGCGGAAGCGTATCTATAATTGTACATTCGCACCCTAAAATAAAATTATGGAAAGAGCATTAAACAAGCGCAGCGAATCAAAAT
>CALPNL020000011.1 GCA_943324925.2 Chitinophaga pinensis
GGATTGAAAGAAAATGTTATTGTAGGACATAGAATTCCAGCAGGAACCGGTATGAGAGAATACGATCACACCATTGTAGGTTCTAAAGAGGAATTCAATGAAATGATGACTACAAAAGAAGAATACAATTATTAATTCAAAAGTGAAAGGTTTAATTGTTTTAGATCTTTCACTTTTTTTACCCTTTTAATATGAGCGAGCAAGAAGGACAAATAAATATTGAATTAGATGAAAATACAGCGGAAGGAATTTATTCTAACCTAGCTATTATCAATCATTCGGCATCAGAATTTGTTTTAGATTTTGTATGTATTATGCCAGGTGTGCCTAAAGCAAAAGTGAAGTCAAGAATCGTTTTGACTCCACAACATGCTAAAAGACTAGTGAAAGCTTTAGCAGAAAATGTACACCGATTTGAAGTCGCTCATGGTGAAATAAAAGACACAGAGCAACCCGCCATTCCTCTAAATTTTGGAACCGCTGGCCAAGCATAATTTTAAAAGCCCCTTCATTCGAAGGGGCTTTTTTTATTCCAATATCCTACTAATAATAATTTACATCGACTTAATTCTTAAAATTAGGTTTTTGTCTCTCTATTGACATTTAGGAATTAAATAATTTTTGATACATTTTTTTTATGCTTTTGTAAAAATTCAAGTTTTTAGAAAAAAAAATAAAATTTAACATTGTTTTTTTATTTTATTTAACTATTTTTAACGCCTGATTAATTTTTAAAATTTAATTTCCTAACCTATAATATCTAATTATGAAAAATAATTACAATTCTTTTGGCAGTGGTTTAGTTGCCTGGTTCAAAAATGGTTCAGGGTTTACAGCTGGTTCTCCCGCTGATTCCCGCTCTATGGTCACGAGTACTTCGTGGATGTTTGCAATTTTAATGCTGTTAACTTTTTCTGTTAGTCAGCAAGTAAATGCAACAACTTGTCCTAACGCAACTGTTATTGCACCAAGTTCTTTGCCAATTACAAATGCTACTATTGTTTGTGGAACCACAAACGATATTACGGCGACATCTGTAGCTGCATCAGTTTTAACTGGTGGTTGTTCAAATACTAATTATTACGGAGGTCTTGAATCTTTGTATAGTTTTACTCCAACTGCTACAGGGATGTATTCCCTTAGTATGACAGGTCAAACTTGGAGTCAGATTTCAGTATTTAATGGTTGTCCTACAACGGCAGGTACTACATGTATTGCTGGTATAGCTGATACTACTGCTGCTAAAAGTGTCACAATGAACTTAACTGCTGGTGTAACTTATTTTATCTTATTTGATACATGGCCAACTCCAAATAGTCCTTGTCCTGGAACTTTTAGCTTATTTCAATTGCTTCCAAACACGGCTACAGCAATTGTAAATGGTGGTTTATGGAGCAGCCCTGCAACATGGGGAGGAACTTTACCTAACTCAGCAAGTACAGTTGTTATTCCTGCTGGAGCTATCGTAACGGTAGATCAAGTTACTAGTGTAGCAAGTTTGTCTGTTACTGGAACTTTACAATGGAGTGGAACTTCAGCAATGACTATCGCTGGAGATTTAACGATTAACTCAGCTGGTAAATTATTACCTTATTCTACTGCTGGAACTGGAGTTACAATAAACATAGGGGGTAATTTTCAAAATAATGGTTATGCTAATTTAGCTGCAACTTCTACCTTTATTAACTTTAATGGGACTGGTTCTACTTTAAGTGGTACTGGAGTTTTTGAAGGGGACGGTACTAGAGGAATTATTAGAACTTTGGCTTTCCAAAACTTAGGAAGTAATTCTATTTCTACTACTCAAAATTTAACAGTAACTTCAGGGTTTACTCATACTGCCGGTTCTTTAAATACCAATGGAAAATTAAAAATTGATAATACCGCTCAAATATATGGCCAAGCACTAAACTTGCAAGTAGCAAATATTGCGGTAACCAACATGGGTTCGCTTTACACTGTAGCTCCAGTTGTTTTTGGAACAGCAGTGGTACCTTATGCTAACGCATTAGCGGCAACCCTTGGAACAAGATATTTTAGTGGTAATAACGTATATTTATGTACTGCAAATGGAACTTTTAACGCAACTGCACCTACTTCTACTGCAGATACTACTTTTACAACAAGTGGTCCTACGTTAATTTGGATAGGAACTTTAGGAACTCTTGGAACGAACGTTCCTTATAATGGAACTTTGTCGCTTACCACTCAATATTTTTATGGAAATAATGTTTACCAAGCAACTTCTGCAACTGCAACTACTACAATGCCTGTTCATACTTCAGGTACTGCAGGTGGTTTCCGTTATTTAGGTACTGTGGCTAAAGCAACAGTTAACTTTGATTCAGTAACCGGAACAGTAAGAAGTTTGAATTTAACTCAAACTGGTTCTGGATTTTCAACTGCACCAGCCGTTACTATAAGTAAAGGTCTAGGAGATACTACTGGAACAGGTGCTGCTGCAACAGCAGTATTTTTCCAACAAATTGCTGGTCCTGCGAATAGCTTAACTCAAAAAAGTGGTGGAGCTACCATTACTGGTGGTTTAACTATTAATAGTGATCAAGGAGCTAGTGTTGCCTCTACAAATGTTCAGGCTTCTTCTGGAGTGGGTAACATTTCAACTTCTAATGGTGGTGTTGATTATACAGTCGCTCCAACAGTTGGATTTGCTGGACCTCCAACGCTTAACTTAGTGACTAACGTAGGTTCAGGATATACTGCTGTACCAACAGTTACAGTAACAGGCGGAACATTAGTTTCAGGAACCGCATTGGCTTCAACCAACTTTACAGTAACGGTAAACCAAGGAAAAGTAGTATCGGTATACTTAAATACTGGAACTTCTGCAACTTATTCAGTGCCTCCAACATTATCTTTATCTGCAGGAAATGCTACTATAGCCTTCCCAGCAGGTTGTTGGCCTACTGCAACGGCTAATTTAGGTAGCAATGGACAAATTACTAGTTTCACAATTACCAATGCTGGTTTTGGTTATGCTGCTGCTCCAACTGTTGGAATTGGAAGTACTACAACACCAGCATCAAATTCTGGAACTGCTCTTGGGGGAACTTTTGTTACTCCAGCAACGGCTCCAACAGCTCGTATTGCATTGTATAACTTAACATTAAACTTATTTACTCCTTCTACAGTTGCTGTAGTTGCTTCAGATGATGCTGCTATTCCATCTAACAGAAAAATGAATAACTTATCATTATCAGGTAATGGAATAGGGTTAAATTTAACAAATAACTTGGTTCTTTTTGGAACAAGCCCATTCGGTTTGACTGGAAGTGCTAGCACTCCAGGAAACGTATTGAACTTAGGAGGTAATAATTTATTATTTACTTGGAATGGTTATGCCGGAGCATTTTCATCTTTTGGTACTACTAACGCTTACATCACAAATGGATCTATGACATTAACTGGTAGAGGAGGAGGAACCACAGGTTCTACTTTCAACTACCCATTTAGTGGGACGGTGACTACTTTCACAGGAGGAAATGGATCAACTGCTGCTACGGGTGGTACTGATGCATTAACTGTTAAAGTTACAGAAGTACCAACTCCTACCAATACAGTTACTACAGGAACCGGTATTGCCTTAGGAAGTCGTGCATTCAAAATTGAAACGGCAACAACATTTGGTTTAGCAACAGCTTCATCTACTTTATTTGGTGGAACGGCTCCAACTGTAACATTAAATTATAATGCGCAAGATGCATTGACGTCTACTCAACCACAAACTTTTGTATTAGAGTCAGCTGCTTTAGGTGGTGCTTGGAATGTTCGAAGTGGTGCTGTGGGAACTACAGGTGCTTTAGCAGCAACTGGTAGTGCTACAACGATTTCTACTACTCCAGGTCCAATAGTTTATAATAGTGGTAACTTTTACACATGGGGTACAGGTGCTCCAACCATTGCAGGTGTAATTCCTACAGTGCTTTGTGCTAACTCTGGTGCTTTTTCATTATCAGGTACTAATTTTACTGGTGTAACAGCTGTTAAAATAGGTGGAACCAATGTGTTAACTTTCACTATTGTGAATGATACTACTATTACTGGTTTTGCTGGTCCTGGAACTACAGGAAATATTTCGGTTACTAAAAATGGTTTTACCTATACCGGTATTGAAAACATTACTGTTTCTCCATCACCAAGTGCTCCTACAGTTTCAACATCTTCAGTTAACATAAACTTAGGAGGAACCGTTACGGTTACTGCAACTGGTGGTTCAGGTACTTTTAGATGGTACAATGATGCCAACGTTGGTACCTTATTATATACTGGCGCTACTTTTAACTTACCTAAGTGTCCTGGAAATTTATGGGTTACAGAATACAATGGTTCTTGTGAAGGTTTAAGAACTTTAATTACTGTAAATACAGCTCCAACTGCTATCGTTTCTTCTGTAGATTCTTTCTGTGGAACTGGTAATACAGTGAATTTGACTGCTTCACCAGCAGATTCAACAATCACTTATGCATGGACTTCTTTAACAACTCCTGCAACTGTTACTCCTGCAACTGGAGCAACTAGTGTAACGTCTTCATTAACACAAACGTCAGATTTCAGATTAACAGCTACCAAAGGTGCTTGTACTGCTTCTGCGTTTAAATCAATAGGATTGTATCCATTGCCATCGGCTACGGTGACTTCAACTGCTCAAGGAGTATGTCCAGGAACAAGTGCTACAATTGGTTCAGGATTAATAGCTGGTAACTTTGCGGTTACTTCAGTTCCTTATGTGCCTTTAATTGCTCCAGCAAATGCTGTTGTAGTTCATTCAGTTGGGGTATCTAACGTACCACTTTCAGGAGGTTCACTTGATGATGGTGGATGGTCTGGTCTTCCAATAGGATTTAATTTCAACTTCTTTGGAACTACATTCACTTCAATCTCTGCCGGTACGAATGGATTATTAATGTTTGGAACTCCTCCAGGTTATGGAACTGCAAATGGTCAATTAGGTCAATTTTCTTTCGCTACAACTCCTGCTGTATTCCCTAATCCGTCTAACCCTGGAAATGTTATTTCATTAATGGCAGCCGATCAAAATTTTGGTACAGGTACAACCAGTACGATAACTTATTGGACGCAAGGATATGCTCCGAATAGAGTATTCGTAATTGAATATAGTAAAGTAAATCCGTTGTCTAGTACAACAACTAATTTTACTGCTCAAGCTCGTTTATATGAAACTCTTGGAACAGTAGATATTGCTATAGCTTCAAGAACTGCTACCAATTCTGCTACTGTAGGACTTCAAAATGGTACTGGTACCATTGGTGCCGTGGCTCCAGGTCGTCAATCCTTTACCTCAACGATTACTACACCTGAAACATGGCGTTTTGTTCCACCATCAAATTATAATACTACTTGGTTTGCTAATGGTGTTGCTATGCCTTCAGTTACTGCAAACCCTACCGCTACTCCTCCGGTAGTTGGATATGCTAACCCAGGTGTTAACGTATTAAGTATTCCTGTAGCTCCTGTAGCTACCACTACTTATTCTATATCTTATACTAACCAAACTACCGGTTGTACTAATGCTGCTGGTTCAGCGCAAGTAGTTATGGCGGTACTTGGAACTACAGTTCCTGCAGGTTTAACTACTATTGCTAGTGCTACCTCAGTTTGTACTGGTCAAACTGTAACTTTCAGTACGAGCTACACTATTACTGCTGGTATGACGTACCAGTGGCAAAATTCTACTGATGGTGGAACCACTTGGACAGATATTGCTTCTGCAACAGCGGCAACCTATTCAGCTATTCCTACAGCTTCTAGCTACCGTTGTAAATTGATTTCTTGTAATGGTGTTCCTGGATTTACAAGTCCGGTGACTATTAGTTACGCGAACTCTATAGTTTCTACCACTCCTGGTTTACGTTGTGGATATGGAACTGCCACTGTGGGTGCAACTGGATCTACAGGGACAACAATTAAATGGTATCCTAGTATTACAGGTGGTGCTGCATTAGGAACTGGTACTTCATTTGTAACTCCTATCATTAGTACAAATACTACTTTTTATGCAGGTGCTGAAACTTATGTTTCTGGTGCTTTACCAATAGGTGCAGGAGGAACGAATTCTTCAACTTCAGGTCAATCGTTCTTACCAGGTTTCTGGGGAGGATCTAAAACACAATACATCATTAAAGCGAGTGAATTATTAGCTGCTGGTATAGGTGCGGGTAACATTACTAGTTTAGGTTTTGAGCCTACAGATTCTGGTCAAACCTACCAAGGTTTCTCAGTTTCTTTAGCTCCAGTTACTGATACTGCAATGACAACTACTTTCATCTCAACTGGATTGACTCAGGTATATGCAGGTACACTTGCTGATACTGGATTTACTCCTGTGGCTAATACAGTAAACAATTTAGCTTTTGGAACTGGAACAGGTTCGGCTGCTACATTCAACTGGAATGGTAGTTCTAATATCTTAGTTTCTATTTCTAGAACTTCGGTTCCTGGTGCGTTTACATCGGCAGCAACCACTATGAAAGTGGATGATGTTGGGTTCGTGTCTACTGCTTATGATTTAGCGGATAACTTGGATCCAGCGACTATGTTGGCTTCGCCTACTGCAGATGCTACTACTTCATTTAGACCTCGTTTTACAATTAATGGTCAAGTGGTATGTTCTTCTGTAAGAGTACCAGTAGTAGTTACTGTGACACCTCCTCCAGCTTTAGTATTAAGTGGAACAACTGCTACTATTTGTGCTGAATCAAGTTCAGCTCCAGTAACGGTAACCACAGGTGCGTCTAGCTATACTAACTATGTTTGGTCAACACCTACAACGGTAACTGGAAATTCAACTTCTGGTTGGGTATTCAATCCATTAACTACATCTAGTTATACTTTAGTAGCTTCACAAACTACAGGGGCAACTCCTTGTGCTACTACTGCAACTTTAGCCGTAAATGTGAATCCTACACCAAGTATATTAAGTATTGCTCCTGCTTCAGCATCAGCTTGTGCTAATTTAGTTTTACCTTTAGTAACTTCAGGTGGTACAGTAGGTGCAACTGGACAATTACAAATTGGTAGTGGTGTGTTAGCAAATACAACTTCAACTCCATACAAAGTTTTCTGGGGTGGGTCTAAAACACAAGCATTATATACTGCTGCAGAGTTAACTTCTTTAGGATTAATTGCTGGAAGTTCAATTTCTAGTATTGGTCACGTAATTTTATCAGGTGTTCCTTTGTTAATGAACAACTATTCTGTAAGTGTTGGATTTGTTTCAAGTGCTACTTTAGGTACTGGTTTTGTTACGGCTCCATCAACTACCATTTTAAATAATGTGGCTTACACTCCTCCAACAGGAACTGGTAACATCGATTATGCTTTAACTACTCCTATTGTTTGGGATGGAGTTTCTAGTTTATTAGTTGAAACTTGTTTTAATAACAATGATGGTGGTGGTGGTTCAACAAATTCATTATCTGTTGCTTCTTCAACTGTTGCAACTGGATTGAATTTATATAGAACACAAGACAACACGATAGATGTGTGTTCTAATGCTACTGCTCCTGCGGGAACTACAACAAGACCTAATTTAAGAATATTTGTTCAAGGACAGGTAGCTACAACTTGGTCTCCGATTACTAATTTGTATACCGATGCTGCAGGAACGGTTCCTTATACAACAGGAACAAATGCGGCTACTGTTTACTTTAAAACAAATGCTGCTGCTGCTGCCGTTACTTATACTGCAACTGCAACTACTTCTTTAGGATGTGCTAGATCAACTACTGTTCCGGTAACGGTTTACCAAACCGCTGCACCAACAGGATTACAATTCTACCAATTCTGTCCAACGGGTGGTGTTACTGTAGGAAGTATGACTCCAACTATAACAGGAGCTAATATTAAATGGTATTCTGTTTCTACAGGTGGAACTGCATTGGCTCCAACTACACCTTTAACTCAAGGTTATTTCTGGGCGTCTCAAACGTTAAATGGCTGTGAAAGTCCAACTAGATTCTTAGTATTTGCTATATCTAATGCAACTACTGCTCCTTCTAGTAGCCCAACACAACAATTCTGTAATACAGCAACTGTTGCCAATTTAACTGCTAATGGTAGTGCATTGTTATGGTATTCTACAGCAACAGGAGGTTCAGCTTTAGCTTCAACAGCTGCTTTAGCAACAGGAACTTACTATGTATCTCAAACTTCTGGTGGATGTGAAAGTCCTAGAACAGCAGTTTCAGTAACAGTAACTGTAGTTCCAGCTCCAACTGGTGCTGCAACACAATCGTTATCGTCTTTATTAACGTTAGGTGATATCGTAGTTACAGGTTCAAATATTACTTGGTATGCTACTGCCGCAAATGCTGCTTCAGGAACTAGTCCACTTTCATCTACTCAATTGTTAGCTAACACAACTTATTATGCTACACAGACAATTAATGGATGTAGAAGTGCTGCTAGCTTAGCGGTAACTATTACCACTTTGGCGAATCAAGATTTTGATATGACGCAGTTTACTTACTATCCAAACCCAGTGATCGACTTGTTGAATATTTCTTATTCTCAAGACATGACAAGTGTGAAAGTATTTAACATCGTTGGTCAACAATTAATGAGCAAACAGATTAATTCTAATACTACTCAGATAGATATGTCTAGTTATGCTAATGGTGCTTACTTTATTCAAGTAACTACTGAAAATGCAATGAAAACGGTTAGAGTGATTAAGAAATAACTACAACCTTTAAATACTAAAAAACCCATTCACATTGTGAATGGGTTTTTTTATTTAAGTTAATCAAACTATATTAATAGAAAGTTCAATTTTAGTTGGTTTGATTTATTACTCAAATTCAGAGGTAAAAAACAACTGAACATTTGGATATTTATTCTGTGTCATTTGAATGGTGAAATCAGAGTCAGCTAAAAATACCAATTGATTGTATTTGTCGTGCGCCAGAAATTTCTGTTTGATTCTTCTAAATTCTTTAAACTCTTCACTTTTTGGATCATTGGGTTTTACCCAACATGCTTTATGAACTGGAAAATTTTCATAGGTACATTTAGCGCCATATTCATGTTCTAAACGATATTGAATTACTTCATATTGAAGGGCACCAACCGTTCCAATAATTTTTCTGTTGTTCATTTCAAGAGTAAACAATTGCGCTACCCCTTCATCCATTAATTGGTCAATTCCTTTATCTAATTGTTTGGCTTTCATCGGGTCGGCATTATTAATGTATCTAAAATGCTCTGGTGAGAAACTAGGAATTCCTTTGAAACTCATAATTTCACCCTCTGTTAAGGTATCTCCAATTTTAAAATTACCAGTATCGTGAAGACCTACAATATCTCCAGGATAGGAAATGTCTACAATCTCTTTTTTCTCCGCAAAAAAGGCATTTGGGCTAGAGAATTTTAGATTTTTCTTTTGTCGAACGTGGTAATACGGTTTATTTCTTTCAAATGTTCCCGACACAATCTTAATAAATGCTAATCTATCTCGGTGTTTTGGATCCATGTTGGCGTGTATTTTAAATACAAATCCCGTCATTTTTTCCTCTTTAGGATCAACTAATCGAGTTTCGGAATCTTTTGCCCTTGGTGATGGAGCTATTTCTACAAAACAATCTAAAAGTTCTCGTACTCCAAAGTTGTTTAATGCCGATCCAAAAAATACGGGTTGTAATTTACCATTCAAATAATCTTCCCGATTAAACTTTGGGTAAACTTCATCAATTAATTCTAATTCTTCACGAAGTCGATCTGCCGGTTTTTGACCAATAATTTTTTCTAATTCTGGACTCGCAACATCTGAAAACGCGATCGTTTCTTCAATATTTTTTCTACTATCGCCACTAAAAAGATTGATATTCTGTTCCCAAAGATTATAAATCCCTTGAAAATCATACCCCATTCCAATTGGAAAGCTTAGCGGAGTAACTGACAATCCTAATTTTTTTTCCACTTCATCCATTAAATCAAAGGCGTCTTTTCCTTCTCTATCTAATTTATTGATGAAAACTATAATTGGAATATTTCTCATTCTACAGACAGAAACTAATTTTTCTGTTTGCTCTTCAACCCCTTTTGCTACGTCAATAACCACAATTACACTATCTACCGCAGTTAAAGTCCTGAAAGTATCTTCAGCAAAATCCTTGTGTCCTGGGGTGTCAAGAATATTAATTTTCTTATCACTATAATTAAATGCCAAAACCGAGGTCGATACGGAAATCCCTCTTTGACGTTCAATTTCCATAAAGTCGGATGTGGCCCCTTTCTTTATTTTATTGTTTTTTACGGCACCAGCTTCCTGAATTGCACCACCGAAAAGCAATAATTTTTCTGTTAAAGTCGTTTTACCGGCATCAGGGTGCGATATAATTCCGAAAGTTCTTCTTCTTTCAATTTCTTTTAAAAAGCTCATATGATTTGTAAATGGATTGCAAAAATACTATTTATTCAACAAATATTTCTATAACAGGTTAAAGACTATATTATTTATGCGATTTATGTTAATAAATTTATGTTAATAGTACCTATGATAGTTGTATAATGTATTTGAATTGTTATTTTTGTGAGTTGCAATTTATACCTAGCTACTGCTAATAAATATTAAGTTAATTATTATTTAAAATGAAAATGAAACAATTATTTTTTGGACTTTTATTATCTCTAAATTTAATCGGATTTGCTCAAAATAGTACGAAAGAAGTTTTATTCACAATTGATAATAAATCGTATTACACCGACGAATTTGCTAGAGTGTACAAGAAAAATCTGGATTTAGTTAAAGATGAATCTCAAAAAGATTTAAATCAATACCTTGAATTATTTGTAGGATATAAATTAAAAATCAATAAAGCTAATAAACTTGGTCTTCAAGATGGTCCTGCTTATCAAAATGAGTTGAAATCCTACAGAAGCCAACTTTCAAAAAACTACACTTCCGATTCAAAAGTAACTAAGGAATTGGTGGAAGAAGGCTACAAACGTTTTTTAAAAGAAATTAAAGCGTCTCATATATTGTTTTCTCTAGATGAAAATGCGGCTCCTGAGGACTCGTTAAAAGTATACAAACAAGCTTTGGAGGTTAGAAAAAGAGCTATTGCTGGTGAAGATTTTGGAAAATTAGCTGCTGAATTTTCTCAAGACCCTTCGGCCAAAGACAACAATGGTAATTTAGGCTATTTTACTGCTTTTAGAATGGTTTATGCTTTTGAAACGGGTGCGTATAAAACACCGAAAGGAAGTATTTCTAACCCAGTTCGTACCCGTTTTGGTTATCATTTGATTAAAGTGGATGACGTTCGTGATAATAGAGGAGATGTAGTTGTGGCTCATATCATGATCATGAATCCTTCGGCTAACCCCGAAAATAAAGACGAAGAAGATAAAGGAAAAAATACCATACAAGATATTTATAAAAAATTACAACAAGGGGAAAAATTTGAAGACCTTGCCAAACAATTCTCCGAAGATAAATCCTCCTCAACTAAAGGCGGGGTTTTAAACAGATTTGGATCAGGTCAATTAAGTTCTGAAGAGTTTGAAAATGTGGCCTTTAATTTGACTAAAGAAAACCCTGTTTCTGAGCCTTTCAAAAGTCAATACGGATGGCATATCGTTAAATTAATTGATAAATTCGCCGTTAAATCAATTGACGAAATGCGATCTGATTTAGAATCGAAGGTGAGTAAAGACGATCGTTCTAGATTGATTACTGCTTCGATGAATGAAAAATTAAGAAAGAAATACAGCATTAAAAGAGACGATAAATTCTACGCTGTCCTTTCTAAAATAGTTACAAATGATATTTATGAAGGAAAATGGGAAATCCCATCCGATTTAAAGTCGTACAATAAAAATTTGGCGACTATAAATGCAACAAAATCAATAACTGGAGCTGCATTTTTAAACTATATAAAAGACCAGCAAAAATCTAAAATTACCTTAAAACCGATTTCTAAATTGATTAATAAATTTTATGATACTTATTTGGATCAGGAATTATCGCAATATTATGATGATAATTTAGAAAAAGAATTTCCAGAGTTTTCTGCTGTCATGGACGAATACCGAGACGGATTATTACTTTTTGATTTAATGGAAAAAGAAATTTGGACGAAATCAAAAACGGATTCTTTAGGATTAAAATCTTTTTATGAGAAAAATCTTAAAAATTACCAATGGAAAAATCGTTTGGATGTAACAATTCTTTCTTCTACAAAATTAGACATCATAAAAAAAGCACAGAAATATTTTAAGAATGATAAATCAGTTGATTTTATTAAAGAAAAATTAAATATTAAAGATGGTGCTGTGAATATAATGTCTAAAGTAGGCGTTTTTGAAGAAGGAAATGAAGCATTGCCAAAAAGCTTAAAATTTGAAACAGGAATTTCAGATATTATAAAAGAAGGAGAATATTATTTTGTAACTAAAGTAAATGAAACTTTGCCCGCAGGTCCAAAATCACTTGAAGAATGCAAAGGGAAAGCCATCAACGATTACCAACAATATTTAGAAGAAAATTGGGTTAAAGACCTTAAAAATGAATTTAAAGTAGAGGTAAATCAATCTGTTTTTGAAAGTGTAAAAAAACAATTGAAATCTTAAAACTGCACCCGAGGGTAAAAAAGTATTTAAAATAAATTAACAATATCGAATAGAATTAGCGGATGATGACAATAAATAAATTAAATAGACCATTTTTAAATACTAAAACTGCTTTAATTGTACTTTTTTCTGTTTTTGCTTTTGCAGTACAAGCACAAGAAATTATTAAAGAAAAACAAGCAGATTCCGTTAAAGTTAAATTGCCGCAATCTCGTCAAAAAGTAGACGGAATTATTGCTACTGTTGGAGAATATATGGTTTTAGATTCTGATATTGACAAAGCTTACCTTGAAATTTCAAGCCAAGGAAATTCAATTAAAGACATTACAAGATGCCAAATGTTAGGTAAATTATTGGAAGATAAGTTATATGCGCATCAAGCCATTCAAGATAGTATTATTGTTAGAGATGATGAAGTAAAGAAAATGATGGAAGATCGAATCAACTATATGGTCGAGCAAATTGGTTCTATGGACAAGGTGATTCAATACTATAAGAAAAATACCGAGGAAGAATTCAAAACGTATTTCTTTGATGTTCTAAAGGAGAATAAGTTGGCAGAGGACATGCAGAAAAAGATTATTGATGCGGTTGAAGTGACTCCAGAGGAAGTTAGAACTTTTTTCAAAAAAATTCCTTTTACTGAATTACCTGTTTTTGGATCAGAAATGGAAGTTTCTCAAATTGTAGTTACCCCTAAAATTACAGAAGAAGAAAAGCAGAAAGTAATTGATAAACTCAAAGGGTTTAAAAAAGACATTCAGGGTGGATCTAGTTTTTTTAGTAAAGCAGTTTTATATTCTGAAGATCCTGGTTCACGATCTTCCGGAGGATTTTATAAAATGACACGTAAAACACCATTTGTTAAAGAGTTTAAAGACGTTGCTTTTAGTCTTGGTGAAGGAGAAATATCAGAACCTTTTGAAACAGAATTTGGGTTTCATATTATTTATGTAGAAAAAATAAGAGGACAGGAAATAGATTTACGTCATATTTTATTGATTCCAAAAGTTTCAGATGAATCATTGAAAGCTGCCAAAGAGAAAATCACTTTGATTAAAAAGAGAATTGAAGACAAAGAAATTACATTTGCTGAAGCAGCACGAACATTATCTGATGAAAAAGAAACTAGAGCTAATGGTGGAGTTTTAATTAATCCTAAAACACAAGACACTCGATTTGAATTGACCAAAATGGATCCTTCATTGTATTCAAATGTTTCTAGTTTAAAAGAAGGTGAAGTTACTTCTCCTTTGGGCGAAGAAGACCAAACGGGAAAAAAGAAATTTAAATTGCTAACGGTTACCAATCGAATTAATGAGCATATCGCAGATTATGCTCAAGATTATATAAAAATTAAAAACCTTGCTTTGAAAGAAAAACAAATTAAAGCAATCGGAAAATGGTTTGAAGAAAAAATTAAAGAGACTTTCATTAAAATTAATGGTGAATATAGAGATTGTGTTTTTACCAATAACTGGTTAAAAAAGTAACATTCTATTCCATCAGAATTTATTACGCCAATCTAAATTCTATAACAATAAAAAATGTCTGACGTAGCCGAAATAAATAAATTAGTTCAAAAAAGAATTGAGCTTAAAAAAGAAATTGCAAAAATTATTGTTGGTCAAGAAGAAGTGGTTGATCAAATAGTATTGAGTATTTTCTCAGGTGGTCATGCGCTATTAGTTGGTGTGCCAGGTTTGGCAAAAACATTGATGGTCAACACCATTTCACAAGCTTTGGGATTGGATTTCAAAAGGATTCAGTTTACCCCTGACTTAATGCCTTCGGATATATTAGGGAGTGAAATTTTAGATGAAAATCGTCAGTTTAAATTCTTAAAAGGACCTATTTTTTCTAATATCATTTTAGCGGATGAGATTAACAGAACACCACCAAAAACACAAGCGGCTTTACTAGAAGCCATGCAAGAAAGAGCCGTAACTATTTCGGGTCACAACTATAAATTAGACTTGCCTTACTTTGTTTTAGCTACACAAAACCCAATTGAGCAAGAAGGAACGTATCCATTACCAGAAGCGCAATTAGATCGTTTTATGTTCTCTATAAAATTAGATTATCCTACTTTTGAAGAAGAAGTTCAAGTGGTTAAAAATACTACTTCAAATTCTGATATTAAGGTAAATCCTTTGTTTAGTTCCCAAGAAATTATCGATTTCCAACAATTAATAAGAAGAATTCCAGTTGCCGATAATGTCGTGGAATATGCTGTGACTTTAGTCAGTAAGACGCGACCTGACAATTCACTTTCAAATGATTTTGTTAAAAATTATATTGATTGGGGAGCAGGGCCTAGAGCCTCTCAAAATTTAATTTTGGCTGCTAAAGCAAATGCAGCCTTTAATGGTAAATTCTCGCCAGATATTGAAGATGTAAAAGCAGTAGCTATTGGTATTTTAAGACACCGTGTGGTAAAAAATTATAAAGCGGATGCCGAAGGAATTTCAATTGAAAATATAATCGAATCTTTATTGTAATATTAGGATCAATAAATAATAAAACCTCAAATTTTTCAAAGATTTGAGGTTTTTTTTGTTGCAGTAAATTTCGGATTTCATAAAAATCTCGCGGATATTTATTAATAAGGCAATATTTTAATATTATTTTGTTTTTTTACTAATTATAAGTCGTTTTATTGCTATTTTTTAAATAATAATCAGTTTAAAACCTAGTTTTATTAAAATATCTTTAATATTAAATGTTATTGCTTAAATTTGTATTCTTATAAACTAATTTAGATTACTATGGCTTTTGATATAGAAATGATAAAAAAGGTTTACAACAATATGCCTTCTCGAGTAGATAGAGCAAGAGCCATTGTTGGAAGACCCTTAACCTTGACAGAGAAAATTTTATATACGCACCTTTGGGAAGGAACTCCTTCTCAAGCGTTTAAAAATGGAGTTGACTATGTTGACTTTGCTCCAGACCGCGTAGCTTGTCAAGATGCTACTGCACAAATGGCTTTATTGCAATTTATGCACGCTGGAAAGAAAACGGTAGCAGTTCCAACAACGGTGCACTGTGACCACTTAATTCAAGCGAAAGTTGGTGCTTCTACCGATTTAGCTGTTGCAAACTCACAATCGAAAGAAGTTTTTGATTTCCTATCATCAGTTTCAAATAAATACGGAATTGGATTCTGGAAACCAGGATCAGGAATTATTCACCAAATAGTTTTAGAAAATTATGCGTTTCCAGGCGGAATGATGATTGGTACTGACTCACATACTGTTAATGCAGGTGGTTTAGGGATGCTGGCTATTGGTGTTGGTGGTGCTGATGCGGTTGATGTAATGTCAGGTATGTCTTGGGAATTGAAATTTCCAAAATTAATTGGAGTTAAATTAACAGGAAAATTAAACGGTTGGACTGCTCCAAAAGATGTAATTCTTAAAGTGGCTGATATCCTTACTGTTAAAGGTGGTACTGGTGCTATTGTTGAATATTTTGGTGAAGGTGCAACAAATATGTCTTGTACTGGTAAAGGTACCATTTGTAACATGGGTGCTGAAATTGGCGCAACCACTTCTACTTTTGGTTATGATGATTCAATGAGAAGATATTTAGCGGCTACGGGTCGTCAAGATGTAGTGGATGCTGCCGATAAAGTAGCCGATTATTTAACTGGTGATGCGGAAGTATATGCCAATCCAGAAAAGTATTTTGATCAATTAATCGAGATTAATTTAAGTAAATTAGAGCCATACATCAATGGTCCTTTTACACCAGATAGAGGAACTCCAGTTTCTAAAATGAAAGAAGAAGCCGCTAAAAATGGCTGGCCTTTAAAAGTAGAATGGGGATTGATAGGTTCTTGTACCAACTCTTCCTATGAGGATATGGCTCGTGCCGCTTCAATTGTAGAACAAGCTGTAGCTCATGGAATTTCTCCTAAAGCTGAATTTGGAATTAACCCAGGATCAGAGCAAATTAGATATACAATCGAAAGAGATGGCATTATTGCTACTTTCGAAAAAATGGGAACTAAAGTTTTCACCAATGCCTGCGGACCATGTATTGGTCAATGGGATAGAGAAGGTGCTGATAAAGGAGAGAAAAATACTATTGTTCACTCTTTTAATAGAAATTTTTCTAAGCGTGCCGATGGAAATCCAAATACACATGCCTTTGTAACTTCACCAGAAATGGTAGCAGCATTAGCAATTTCAGGAGATTTATCTTTCAATCCAATAACAGATACTTTATTGAATGATAATGGTGAAGCAGTAAAATTGCTTCCTCCAAATGGAGATGAATTGCCTACAAGAGGTTTCGCAGTGGATGATAATGGATTCCAAGCTCCTGCAGCTGACGGTAGCGGAGTAGTAGTTGCTGTTTCTGAAACCTCAGATAGGTTGCAATTATTGGCACCATTTGATGCTTGGGATGGTAAAAATTATACAGGTGCAAAATTATTAATCAAAGCATTTGGTAAATGTACTACCGATCATATTTCTATGGCTGGACCTTGGTTGAGATTCCGTGGACATTTAGATAATATTTCAAATAACATGTTGATTGGAGCTGTAAATGCTTTCAATCAAGAAGCCAATAAAGTTAAAAATCAATTAACAGGTGCCTATGAGGCAGTTCCTGCGGTAGCAAGAGCTTATAAAGCTGCTGGTGTACCGAGTATTGTGGTTGGTGATCAAAATTATGGTGAAGGTTCTTCAAGAGAGCATGCTGCTATGGAACCTCGTTTTCTAGGAGTTAAAGCGGTTTTGGTAAAATCATTTGCACGTATTCACGAAACCAATTTGAAAAAGCAAGGGATGTTAGCGTTGACTTTTGCAAATGAAGCCGATTATGACAAAATTCAAGAAAATGACACTATCAATTTCTTAGATTTAGTTGATTTTGCTCCAGGCAAACCATTGTCAATTGAATTTGCTCACGAGGATGGTTCTAAAGATTTAATTCTGGCAAATCATACTTATAATGACAGTCAAATAGGTTGGTTTGTTGCTGGTTCAGCATTGAACTTAATTGCTGCTGGTAAAGCATAAATAAGCATTTTTATGATAAAAAAAACGCGCTGTGAAAACAGTGCGTTTTTTGTTTGTTGAAGTAAAAACAATAGTTATTGATTTAAGATATTTTGTACGCTTCATTAAAAATTCTATCTTTAACCAAACCAAAAACCAAAATTATGCAAGATAACAACCCCGAAGATTTTAAAAGAGAATTAGGCTTATTAGATGGAACCATGCTTGTGGTGGGTTCTATGATAGGTTCAGGAATATTTATTGTAAGTTCTGATATGGTTCGCCAAGTGGGTTCTGCAGGATGGCTAATTGCAATTTGGGGACTTACCGCTTTGCTTACGATCGTGGCAGCAGTAAGTTATGGTGAATTGAGCGCCATGTTTCCAAAAGCGGGTGGTCAATATGTTTATTTGAAAGAGGCTTATGGGAAATTAATTGGATTTTTATATGGCTGGAGCTTTTTTGCTGTAATTCAAACGGGAACTATTGCAGCTGTTGGAGTTGCATTTTCAAAATTTGCAGCTTATTTATATCCACCACTAAGTGAGAAAAATATCCTTTTTGAAGTCGGAAATTTCCAACTCCATGCTGCTCAAATCGTTTCTATAATCACCATTGTTTTGCTGACTTATATCAATAGTCGCGGAGTTAAAAATAGTAAAATCTTGCAAACGATATTGACAATTATCAAAATTTTATCTCTTTTAGGGTTGGTAATTTTTGGATTTGCTTTAGGCGCAAAAACGGAGATTTGGAATGCCAATTGGGCCGATGCTTGGGCTGTAAAATCATATGCTACTGCTTCTAACTCTTGGTTTCCAATTGGTGGCATGGCATTAATTGCGGCAGTTTCAGCGGCATTAGTTGGTTCTGTTTTTTCTAGTGATGCTTGGAATGGCGTTACATTCATTGCCGGTGAAATTAAAAATCCAAAGAGAAATGTAGGATTGAGTTTGTTTTTAGGAACTCTGATCGTAAGTGTTATTTACATATTAGCTAATTTAATGTATTTGGCCGTAGTTCCACTTCAAGGAATTGCAACCGCAGAATCGGATAGGGTGGCGGTAGTCGCTTCGCAAAATATATTTGGTGATTCCGGGACAGTGATCATTGCATTAATGATTATGATTTCCACATTTGCTTGTAATAACGGTTTGATTATGGCTGGTGCACGTGTATATTATACCATGGCAAAAGATGGTTTGTTCTTCAAAAAAGCAGCTAAACTAAACGAGTCAAGTGTACCTTCTTGGTCTCTATGGGCGCAATGTTTTTGGGCTTCAGCTTTGTGTTTAACAGGAAAATACGGTGACCTTTTAGATTTTGTAGTCATCATCGTTCTTATTTTTTATATCCTAACAATTTATGGTATTTTTATTCTACGCAAGAAAATGCCAGATGCTGAAAGACCTTATAAAGCTTTTGGATATCCCTTTTTACCTTTCTTATACCTAATAATAGCAACAGCAATTTGTGCTGCTTTATTAGTTACCAAAACAAGTACTTGTGGTTGGGGGGTTTTGATTATGCTTATTGGAATTCCGATTTATTATCTTATGAATAAAGAGAATTAAAGTTTCAAATAATAAAAGATATTTTTTAAAAAAAAATCCGTTTCAGTGATGAAACGGATTTTCTTTGTTAACCAATGAATGTCAATCATTAATAGTAAGCAAAACGTCTTACTTTTGAAATGTATTTCGCGAGGCGAATTACTTGATGACTATAGCCGTATTCATTATCATACCAAATATAAAGCACAATATTTTTTCCATCTTCTGAAACAATAGTTGCATTGCTATCGTAAATTGAAGGAGCAGAGGTTCCTACAATATCTGATGAAACCAATTCATTATTTAGGGAGTATTTTATTTGTTCAACCAATTCCCCTTCCAATGCGTATTTTTTCATAATGGCATTTATTTTGGTAATTGAGGTTGCTTTCTTAATTTCTAAATTTAATATTACCAATGATCCATTAGGAACGGGAACTCGAATTGCATTGGAAGTTAATTTTCCTGCCAGGCTGGGTAGCGCTTTTGCAACAGCACTTCCTGCACCGGTTTCGGTTATTACCATATTTAAAGCTGCGGCTCTACCACGACGGTATTTTTTATGCATGTTGTCCACCAAATTCTGATCGTTGGTATAAGCATGAATCGTTTCTATGTGTCCTTTTATAACTCCTAAAGTATCTTCAACAGCTTTTAATATGGGAGTTATTGCGTTAGTAGTACATGAAGCAGCAGAAAAAATATCAACTTGATCTGGGTTGTATTCATTGTGATTTACCCCATGAACAATATTTGGAACCCCTTTTCCAGGTGCTGTAAGTAATACTTTTTGAGCACCTTTGGAAGACAGGTGTCTTTTTAAAGCTTCTTCAGTTGTAAATGCACCGGTATTATCAATCACTAAAGCGTCTTTGATTCCAAATTGAGTATAATCAATTTCTTCAGGGCCATTGGCAGTGATAACATGAACAGTAGTTCCGTTAATTATTAAGGCATTATTTTTCACATCAGCAACAACAGATCCCATAAAGTCACCATGAATGGAGTCGTAACGCAATAAAGACGCTCTTTTTTCTAATGAAACCGCATCGTTTTTGTCACGAGTAACAATAGCCCTCAAACGCAATTGTTCTCCTTTCCCCATTTTCCCCATTAACTCTCGAGCAAGCAGTCTTCCGATTCGTCCAAAACCATATAATACAACATCTTTGGAATTTATGCCTTCTGAATTCTTGACATTCTTTAATTTGTCTATTACAAATGCTTTGGCGTTATTGTGTTTATTATCTTTTGAATGATATTCAAAGGTAAGTTTGCCAATATCTAATTTTGATGGCGGTAAATCCAATGACAATATTGCTTTTGCAATTTCTACTGAATCAAATATTGAAATTGGTTTACCAACAAATTCTCCAGCATATTCATGTAGGTTGATAATTTCACTTACATTTTTATCAATTAATTGATTTCTAAAAAGCACCATTTCAATGGATTTGTCGTACCATAAATCGCTGATTATTTTAATAAATTCTAC